>NZ_CALGOG010000063.1:0-31510 GCF_937958135.1 uncultured Thermosynechococcus sp.
GCAGTTACCAACTCAGGATTAGGGCGTTTGCTATTGCGGATAGCGGCGATCGCGGCAGCGTAATCAGGCGCCTTAAAGACGGCTGAGCCGGCCACGATGGCATTGGCACCCGCTTCAAGGACTTGCCAAGTATTGTCCGCCTTCAGACCACCATCCACCTCAATCCAAGGATCTAGGCCGCGCTCTTCGCACAATTGCCGTAGCCGTCGAATTTTCGGCAGCACTGCCGGGATAAACTTCTGACCCCCAAAGCCAGGATTGACACTCATAATCAGGACAAGGTCGCAGACATCGAGAACATACTCAATGAGGTCAAGGGGGCTAGAGGGATTGAGCACGACCCCCGCCTGTTTGCCCAGTTCGCGGATTTGGCACAGGGTTCGATGCAGGTGCGGTGAAGCATTATGTTCGGCGTGAACTGAGATAATATCGGCACCGGCCTTGGCAAAATCAGCGACGTATTTTTCTGGCTCGACAATCATTAAGTGCACATCGAGGGGCTTTTGGGTCAAGGGGCGAATCGCCTCAACAATCAATGGCCCAATCGTGATATTAGGAACAAAGCGACCATCCATCACATCCACATGAATCCAGTCGGCTCCCGCCCGATCCACTGCTTGAATTTCCTCACCCAGACGACTGAAATCAGCAGAGAGGATGGAGGGAGCAATCACGACGGGCTTAGCACTCATGATCAATTGATTCCGTAAATAACGTTACAGTCGTTCTTCAGTTTACCGAGCGATCGCCCCCACGGCAACTCTGCAACGCAAAGACCACTTTGGTAACTGCCTATGCATAGCCACTGCCAGCCGACGGTACATTTTATAGTAGGCAACAAAGAACACGTCTGCACCACCAGACCATCATCCAAAGGTGAGACACCAAATGTTCAAACAGCGCACCAAGATCATTACCATTGCAGCCGGGCTACTGGCCTCAGCAATGAGTGGCTGTGGCTTCATTGTCAGTGAAACAGAAATCACAACTCAACCCGATCAACCCGTTGCTCCCCCCGCAGCCGCTCCCACCCCCCCTGAACCCACCGAAACCAGCGCTGCCGGATTTGCGATTGCCGCCTTGACCCCACCCACCAACCCCAAAACCTACATTGAGGGGCTTGGGAATACTGGTCGCCCGAATCCCTTTGAACCTGTTCCACTACCAAATACGGCTGGCGTTAAGAATAGCGGGAATGGTGGCACGGTTGAAGGGGGTGGCACCGGCACTTCTAGAACAGAGGGTAATGGTACAGGCGCTAGTGGTACCGCTAGCCGACCTACGCCCCCGCCGCCACCGCCTCCGCCCCCACCTGTTGATGCTCAAGCCGTGAAAGTTTTTGGTGTGGCTGCGGTGAAGGGTCGTCTCCAAGCGATTATTCGCTCACCCAAGGAGAATGTCACCCGCACTGTGCAGGTGGGGGATACGATCGCCGGCAATGTGATTGTGCGGGCGATTGATGCCTACGACACCACACCCGCAGTGATTTTGGAGCAATTTGGTCAAACCGTACGCCTCACGGTCGCTCAACCCACCACCGCCCAAGAGGCAACACCACCGGCCATCTAGGGCTAACTGTGAATCCGGGGCAAGGGGTAGAGTGTGCTGAGGATCTCACTTTCCAGGGCGGCCAACTGCTGCAATCGCTCTTGCACCACCTCTTGACCAAAGGATTCATAGGCCAAGTACCAATAGGTGCCGTAGTGGCGTGCCTCAGAGGTCACTAGGCTAGCAAAGAACTCCGCTAGTTCCCGATCTGGACAGTGCTGAGCCAACAGTTGTAACCGTTCATGGCTGCGGGCTTCAATCAACGCGCAGACCAATAGGGTATCCAAGAAGCGCTGGGGTTCCTGCTGACGGACAGCAGCATTCAAGCGAGAGGCATAGGGGGGTGCACTCAGGGGGGCAAGGGCAATGTGGCGGCGCTCTAGGTGTTGATTGACCTGGCGAAAATGCTCTAGTTCCTCTTGGGCAATATCGGTAAGGGCATCCACCAGAGGCTTGTGGGAAGGATAGCGAAACATGAGATTGATGGCGACGCCGGCAGCTTTGCGCTCACAGTGGGAGTGATCCAACAAAATCGTATCTAGGTGAGCGATCGCCTGCTCCACCCACTCAGAACGGGTAGGTTGGACAAGAAACTTAATGCGAACAGGCATCTCAATCACGGTGACGCTGGACAGTGAGCACAGAACAGGGGGCATTGTGGAGCACATAGTTGCTGACACTGCCGAGGAAAAATTCACTCAAGCCCTTGAGACCCCGCCGCCCCAGCACAATCAAATCGCTTTCCCAATCTTTGGCCAGATCACAAATCGCACGACCGGTATCTCCCAAGGCTTGCGTAAATTCTGTGGACACGCCCTTTTCATTGGCAATTTGGGTCAAGTTGCGCAGCATATCCAAGCCTTTTTGCTCAAAGTTTTCCCACTGCTCGGCATAGGCACGCATCACCTCTTCATGGAGTCCCACGTACACACCCGAAGCTAAAGGGGTGCTAAAAATCGGGTCAGGATAGGATTCACTAGTGGGCGAGAGGACATGAATCAGCATCATGCGAGCTTGGTAGTGCTGTGCCAAATCCAGTGCCGTTTGAAAAACCTGTTCTCCCAGTTCGCTGTCATCCACCGCAACGAGAATTTTTTTATACATCCTGCCCTCCATATGCCCTGCGGTTTACCTACAGCCTTTTTCACAGCTATTGAGCATGACTCAGAGCGACTTGCCCCCGTTCCTAAAAGCTGAGTATGCCTCGTGAACTGTATAGAAAAAGGCTGTACTTATAGCTTAGAGGATTCCCGGCGGGCTTAAGTCTAACATTTGTAACATGGATTACTTTTGTGCAATGGTAATCGCCATCAGTCCGCCGAGAAGGGGGTAGTGCGTCACCCGCTGAAAGCCCGCTTTTTGAATCAGGTCGCAGAGGGTAGGGGGAGTGGGGAAGGCCTGAATGCTCGGCCAGAGGTAGTCGTACTCTGCCGCCAAGCCGTACTGACGGGCAGTGGGCACTACCCACTGTTGCAAATACCACTGTTGAAATTGCTGGAGTGCAGGGGTTTGCGGATGGCTAAAATCCAAAATTGCTGCGCGCCCACCGGGAATAAGAAGTCGAAACATTTCGCTGAGGGCTTGGGGAATATCTGACACGTTGCGTAGCCCGTAGCCGATGGTGATGCCCTGAAAGGTTTGATCTGCACAGGGTACAGCTAGAGCATTCCCTTCAACCCATTCAATTTGGGAGTAATGGCAACTGCGCTGGCGGGCGATCGCCAGGGGTGCCTTCGCAAAATCCAATCCCACGACCCGCCCCTGCCGCCCCACTTGCCGTGCTAGGGCACGGGTTAAATCCCCCGTGCCACAGCAGAGATCTAAAGCCGCTGCCCCTTTAGGCAGTTCCAGCCAGTCCACAGCCATTTGTTTCCAGACATGGTGAAGGCCAAAGCTGAGTTGATCATTGAGGCGATCATAGATGGGGGCAATGCGCTCAAATAGGGCTTGAATTTCGGTCATGGCTTCAGAGGGGACAGCGGCAGCACCACTGCAACCGCATGTGCACTCATTGTGTCTTGCGTTTTTCCCTATGGTAAGCAAATCTGATGCCGCAGTGGAACTGCTCTGCTACCCCTTAAAAACGGTAGCGAAATTCAACAAAGCCTGTGCCCTCACCCCTGGTGCTCAGCTGCCCGCCAAGACGAATCTGCTCTGTCACCTGAAAGCCGAGGTTAAGCCGTGTCGGATCATTGGGGGCGGTTAGCAATTGCAAGAGGGAAACCGAGGTAAAACGATTCACTTGAAAACCAAGTTCAGCCCCTACGGCAAGGCTTGGGGCTTGGCTTTGGGCTTGGCGATCGGGGGGCACCACGGTCGGAAAAATCCGAAAGGAGGTGCGGTTACCCGTGGCCTGATCAATCAATGCCTGTAGGTTGTTGAAAAGAGCAGATCCGGCGAGACTGGCCACCACTGCTTCTCCTCCCACTTGGTTGAGATCTGCAATTGAGCCACCGCTCATCAAGGTGAGAAGTTCGGCCGTGCTGCGCGAAGGGGTACTGGATAGCTCAAGCACTGCGGGTAAATTCGTTTGGAGCTGACTGATACGACCCTTAAGGCGGGCAGTAATATGCACAGTATTCAGTGTCCCTAAACTGGTGGCCGTTACGGAACCCACATCGGAGAGTCGCGTCACGGTGCCGGGAGTATAAACTTCGGTGGCAGTGGCAGCAAGGGTGAGGTTGAGTTCGGGATCTAAGCCATTGGCGGGGGTAAAGAGCACATAGTTCTCCGCTCGCTGCTGCAGCAAAAAGAGGGTGGTGAACAAATTCAGTTGCCCTCCCGTGAGGCGAATTTTGCCGGCGGGCTGGAGACTGTCGAGACTGCCATTGAGGATCAAACTGCCATTGGCTGTGAGGTTGAGAACGGGCGATCGCGTCACGCGCAAGGAATCCGGAATGGTAATTTCCAAGTTATCAAAGGCTGGGGGTTCAAAGAGACGACTAAAAGGAGCAGCTAACCCATTGTCATTGGCAACACCATTGATAGCGCCCAAATCAAATCGGCCTTGGCTGAGTTGGACACTGCCCCCCAGATTGGGACTCAGGAGTGTATCTGTAATCACGAGTGTGCCATCTACTGTACCGCGATAGATATTGCCGGCATTGACTTGCAATTGTCTCAAGGACGCGGTGAGGGGTGTGGCAGCATCGAGATCATCTGAGGCCAAGGGAGTTTGAATGGGCAACACCCCTGCCATGGTAATTTGGCCTTGGCTAAAGAGACCTTGAATGCCATCCACCCGCAGGCGATCGCGATCGAAGCGGATCCGCGCACTGAGATTTGTTACTGGTTCCTCAAAGACGGGAGTTTTGATGACCGCATCGTCCACACTGAGGACGCCGTTTAGAAGGGGGTCTTCCCATGTTCCTCGCAATTCGACTTGGAAAAGACCTTTGCCCTGCTGCCATTGCACCTGATCCGTAAAGAGATTTATCAACGATAGTCCTTCATCTTTGACACTCACATCCAGCGCCAACTGCGGATCAACCACAGGTCGTGGATCAAGGGGATAGATCAGGGGAACTGAACCCGTAACTATTAGCGGCTCTGGAGTGTTAAAGCGGGCGATCGCCTGAAGGGCAAGCCGATTTTGGGCATAGCGGAAGGTGGCATTGGCAGCTTCAAGGGGACGCTGATTCAATCGCCCATCGGCAAGGGTCGCTTCACCAGTGAGAATAGGCCGCTGCCATGAGCCGGTCAACACCGCTTGGGCATTTACTTTACCTTCAACCTCTACCCCAGGAGGCAAAAGACTCCCCACAAGACTGACGGGAAATTGCTCAAGCCGCAATTGGGCATTTTGCCGGTTGCCGCCCACCGTCCCATTCATGTTGAGCTGGCCCCCGTTGGCCAAGAGATTGAGGCTCGTCAGCACCAGTTGATTTTGGGCAAAGCGACCGCGACTCAAAAACTGATCCAGGTGGTAATTTCCCCACTGCCAATCGGCTCCCTTGAGATCAAAACTGGCCACAAGACCCGACTGGGGAGTTTGACTGAGGTTGATTTGGCCATTAAAAGCCCCCTGAAGTTGATCCAAGGGGGGCAGCAGTTGTGGCCGCCGCACCAAAGCCGCTTGGGCTTGCAGCAGATCAATTTCAGCAAGGCGGCGAATTTGCGTGAGCAGTGAGACTTGGAGACCTTCTCCGGCCCTAGGGAGTCCCAAATCTGCCGCGGTGCCCCGAGCAGTGGGTTGGCCAATCCCAACAGCAGTGGCGAATCCCGTCAAATCCGCTAGATTGCCTTGGGCAATCGTCAACTGCGCCCCCCATCGTTGGGGCTGGAAATCTGCCGTCAATTGATAGCGACTCTGACCTTTTTCAAAGAGACCAGAGTGAATTGTCCAGCGATCGCGACTCAGACGAAATTGTGCCTGCAGGCGATCGCCCCGCCATGCCCCCACCCCCGGTCGCTCGACGGTAAAAGTGCCCTGCCCCCTCGTCCAATTTTGCAACTGTAGGCTGCCAGAGGCGACTCCGGCAAGAATGGCCTCGTTGGGGAATTCTGGAGGACGTAACCGCAGGGATTCTACAGGAAACTGCTGGAGACGCAAATCAAAGTTCTCCCCGTGGCGCTGGCCAATGAGTTGTGCCTGTTGCCGTTGAATGAGTAGCGAGTGGGGGAAACCATCGGCAGCCAAACGCAACGCCAAGCGATCGCCCCCCCCTTGAAGATTGAGGGTTGCCCCCTGTTGCCGGCTCAAAGCCAGTGTTCCCGCAAGCTGAGGAGCAAAGCGCCAACCATTCACAGCTAATCCTTGAGTGAACAGCGACCCCTGAAATTGGAGATTGTTGAGGCGTCCGGTCAGTTGACCTTGGAAGGAGGTGGTGCCCGCAAGGGTAAGGGGAACAGGTAAATTCGGTTTCAAGAAGGTGCTTAAGGTACTCAGGGGGAGATTTCTGGCTTGGATGCCCAATTGAATGTCCGTGGGTTCTAAAGCCGCTAAATCAACGCCAATCGTTCCTTGGGCACGAATGGCACCAAGGGTGGCTTCTTGGACTTGGAGTTGCTGACCATTCCAATGCACAGCGGCAGTGAGGGGAGCACCGCTGGGGGTTTGATCTACTTGGAAATTAGCTTTGGCTCGAATGGCTGGCAGCGTCAGCTGATCCACCCGCCCCTGGGCGATCGCTTGCCCACTGAGGCGACCCTGTAAATCCCTGTGAAATTGCCGCAGAGGAATACCCTCCGCCTGAGCCTGTAACTGCCACCGACCAGCGACGGCTTGCACTTGCCCCCGCAGACTTCCCCCCAGAAATTGCATTTGAAACTCAGGGATGAGCAGTTGCCTTTGCGTGAGACGGGCGGTGCCCTGCAGGGGATACTGGCTAGTAGGCAATTGAAATACCGCATTAGCCTGCCAGCTCTCTGGGCTGCGCAGATTGCCACCAAAGTCCAGTTGGGCAAAACCTTGCCCCAAGGAAACTGGCAAAACCACACCATAGCGGTGGGCGATTGCCTGCAAATTCACCTGCTGCGCCTGAGCTTGCCCACGAAACTCACCGCTGGGTTTTACCCCCACCCTTGCCCAGAGCTGTCCCCCCTCCGCCAGTCGGGCGCGACCTTCCATGACGCCGACCCCTTGCTCAAGGGAGGCGATAAAAGGTAACTGTACCTGCTGGAGTTTCAATCGATCCACTTGCAGGGGAGTGTGGCTGCGCAGCTCGCCCCTGATTTGAGGATTGGCGAGGTCACCCTGCACCCGCAGGCTGGGAATCTCCACCTGCCCCCTGAGAGAAACAGAGGGCGCCATCTGCAATGCCTTGAGGGTGGGAGCCAGATCAAATTTGGCCACTTGGGCATCAATGTTCCAGCCTTCTTCGGAACTCACTGTGCCTTTAGCCTGCCAGCGGAGATTGGCGATCGCCCCGCGCAAATAGTGGAGCTTGGCCTGATTCCCCTGCAATTGGACATGGGCTTGTAACGCCTTAATCTCTTGGGGCACAAAAGCGGTGTGCAGCTTGCCATCCCGTAGCCAAATTTGACCCGTGACTGCGGGAGTTTCTGGCAAGGGAAGCTTAACTCGCAACTGTCCCTCTAGGTGGCCGCCTTGAACCCGGATGGTCTCTGGCAAAATTTCATTGGCCAAGGTAAAGGGAACTTGCCGAAAGTCCAAGGCCAATTCCCCCGCCCCTTGAGCCTGATCCCACGCCCCCTGCAACCGCCATTCGCCATCCCGCACCAGTTGTCCTGCGGCTTGACCTTTAAGGGCAAAGTTCTGGCGCTGCGGCCAGAGGGTGAAACGGCCATGGACTTGGCGCAGCAGGTAAGCCTGACGCTGAAAGGGTTGAATCAAGACAGAACCATCCTGCACCTTCACCGTGACCTGATTCAGTTGAAAAGGAGTGGATTCCGCTTCTGGCAGCTTCAATGGTGTGCGCCACCACCGCCCTTCGGCATCCTGAACCACAGTGAATTGCGGTTGATGTAGGGTTACCTCAATATTCAAGGGCTGATGAGTGATGAGTTGCCAAGGATTAAAGGACACGTCAATGTGGGAGACGGTAACACTGTCCTCGCTTTGAGGAGAGCTGGGAATGGCCGACAGACCAAAACGAATAAAATTTAGGCCAAACTGCTGCACATTACCAATTTTAACTGGGCGATTGAGGTGCTGTTGCAGTTTGTGGGAAATTCCAGCAGCCAGCTCATAGCCGATAAACCACCATGCCCCTAGTCCTGAGGCAACGGCAATCAGCACGACGTTTGCGATAGCAGCCTCCACAACTCTCCAACCTAGTTGACGGAGTAGGTCTAACCAATCACGAGAGGGGGGTGGTTGCTGCGTCATGAAGCCCGACTCCACTACAGCTGAACAAGAAGCCCAACAGCTTAATCCTAGTACACACAGAAAAGACCTATCTTTCTAATTTGAGGTTTCAGATACCGGTGGATTCTCATGGAGAACAGAAACGCTAAGATAAAAAATGAACGTAAAGAAATGTAACAATGAGTGTCTTAGCAGATCGTGTGGTGTTGGTGGTGGGCGCCACCGGTGGCATTGGCCAAGCAGTTGTTGAGGAACTGCAGGGCAGCGGCGCCCAGCTGGTATTGGCGGCACGCTCTAGCGATCGCCTGCAAGCCCTAGCAGCGCAACTTTCTCCCGCAACAAGGGTGCAAATTCAGCCCTGTGACATCACCCAGCCCGAGCAAGTCAGCCAATTGATGCAAGCTATTCGTAGGGAGCAGGGACGCCTCGATGTGTTGATCAATGCTGCCGGTGCTGGCCTTCTCAAGCCCTATCAAAAAATTACGGCAACTGACTTGGATCAGATGTTAGATCTGAACCTCAAGGGCTGTTTTTACACTACCCAGCAGGCCGCCGAATTAATGAAGGAGCAACAGCAGGGACATATCTGCACTGTGGTCGGCATTCTCGGTAAGCATTCCATGGCCTTGGCCTCCGCCTACTGTGCCGCTAAATTTGGGGTTGTGGGCTTCAGTAAGTGCATGGCCGAAGAACTCAAGCGCTACGGCATTCGCTTTAGTCTCTTCTACTTTGGCGGTGTGGATACCCCCTTTTGGGATGCCGTCAGCCTCAAAGTGGATCGCCAAAAACTCCTGCGCCCCGCCACCGTTGCCCGCTTTATCCGCGCTGCCCTAGAGACGGATGCCCATGCAGTTCCCCTTGAGCTGAGTTTGATGCCCGATAGCCACGTCTTCTTTTAAGTCTCTTAAGAGCTCCATAGATTTGGGCTGGAGGTGTGGGCGATCGCCCCTTACGCCGACAGGGTTGGCAGCGAAGAAGGATGTAAAAGTAACTCAGCTGTGGAGCGTTTTTGCACCATTTCGGGAGTGATGGTACACTCGCGCAGGTCTTTGCGGGAGGGCAATTCGTACATCACATCCAGCATGATCTCTTCGACAATGGCGCGCAGGGCACGAGCACCGGTCTTACGTCGGTAGGCTTCTTGGGCGATCGCTTCCACAGCAGCCGGTTCAAAGCGCAACTCGACACTGTCCATGCGCATGAGTTTTTGGTACTGCTTCAGGAGGGCATTTTGCGGCTGGGTGAGTATCTGAGCTAGGGCAGCCACATCTAGCGGCTCAAGGACGGCAACCACAGGAATACGGCCAATAAACTCTGGAATCATGCCGTACTTCACCAAGTCTTGGGGTTCCAGTTGCTTGAGAATATCTGCCGAGCGTTTTTCCTTGGGAAGAAGTTCGCCATCCCGGACAAAGCCCATCGCTTTTTTGCCCACCCGCTGCTCAATGGTTTTTTCTAAACCCACAAAGGCGCCACCACAAATAAAGAGGATATTGGTCGTATCAATCTGAATGCAGTCTTGGTAGGGATGCTTGCGTCCCCCTTGAGGGGGCACATTGGCGATCGTCCCCTCTAGCATTTTCAGTAGCGCCTGCTGTACCCCTTCCCCGGAAACATCACGGGTAATTGAGGGATTTTCACTTTTGCGGGCAATCTTATCAATCTCATCAATATAGACGATTCCCCGTTGTGCTTCTTCTACGTCCATATTGGCGGTTTGCAGCAACCGCAACAGGATATTTTCCACATCTTCCCCCACATAGCCCGCTTCCGTGAGGGTGGTGGCATCGGCAACGGCAAAGGGAACATCCAGGAGTTTCGCTAAGGTCTGAGCCAAAAGGGTCTTCCCCGACCCCGTTGGGCCAATGAGGAGGATGTTGGACTTTTGCAGTTCCACATTATCGTCGTCCCCCTGACCGCTATCCAAAAGGCTCAGGCGCTTGTAGTGGTTATAGACGGCAACCGAGAGGATTTTCTTGGCTTCGTGCTGCCCCACCACGTGCTTATCAAGAAATTCCTTGATTTGCCGAGGCTTGGGAACTTGGCTTAAGGGACGACTGCGGGGCGTGCTACGGGGCGATCGCGACGGTTTGGGGTCTCGACGGGGAGTAACGGTGGACAGCTCCTCATCGAGGATTTCATTACACAGTTCGACGCATTCATCACAGATATAAACCCCAGGGCCTGCGATAAGCTTGCGCACCTGTTCCTGTGACTTCCCACAGAAAGAGCACTTGAGGTGAGTATCATACTTGGCCATAGGGAACCTCTAGGGTTGCGCGTCGGGTGTACTTAGTGGCTAGGAAGGGTCTGCCGTGTTACCACTTGATCGATCAGACCGTAGGCCTTGGCCTCTTCAGCAGACATAAAGAAATCCCGCTCAGTATCGGCTTCAATGCGTTCAATGGGTTGCCCCGTATGCTGTGACAGAAGTTCATTGAGCTTGCGCTTGTGGTAGAGGATCTCCCGCGCTTGGATTTCAATATCCACCGCCTGACCTTGGGCACCCCCAAGAGGTTGGTGAATCATGATCCGAGCATGGGGCAGCGCCATCCGTTTGCCGGGGGTACCGCCAGACAGTAGAAAGGCACCCATACTTGCCGCCAAGCCAAAGCAGAGGGTACACACATCGGGGCGAATGTGCTTCATTGTGTCGTAAATCGCCATGCCCGCCGTCACCGAGCCACCGGGTGAGTTGATGTATAGGTAAATATCTTTTTCCGGATCCTCGGCATCTAGATAGAGAAGCTGCGCCACGATGGAGTCAGCAACCGCATCGTCAATGCCCCGGCGATCGCCGGCACCCCCACCGAGGAAAATAATTCGCTCGCGCAGCAGCCGCGAATAGATATCAAAGGCTCGCTCCCCCCGCCCCGACTGCTCAACCACCATCGGCACAATATTGGCATGGGTAGGCGGCAAGTTGAGCGCTGGAGAGCGCAAAATGGAACTCAGGGGATGGTCGTAACGCGATTGCAGCATAGTTGCCTAGAATAATGGTTCGTTTGTTATTAATTGTAACTAGCGGTTTGTCCCCGTAGGCATCCTCCCCTTCATTATGCCGAACTATTCTTGGGATGGGGGGGAACTCGCTTTTTTCGCAGAGGGTTTTTGCGCTTTAGATGGGGCTTCAGCCTCTGCCTGGGCCTCGGCAGGGGTATCTTCTGGGGCTTGAGTAGCTGTGTCGGACTTGGTTGGCTGAAATGTATTCTGCTCTAGGAGCCAGTTGAGGGCTTGCTCCTGCTGCACTTCATCGTAGGCCAATTCGCGAAGTCGTTCTGGATCCTTGACCGGTTGGTTCCCCAACGCTTCTTTGTAGTGGTTTAGTCGTTCCTCAACTGCTTCTGGACTGGGTTCAATGCCCTCTTGGCGGGCGATCGCCTTGAGTAATAGACGGGAGTGCACTTCCCTAGCTGCCCCCGGCTCCGCCTCTTGGCGCATTTTCTCGTAGAGTTCCTCAGTCATGATCTTGTTCAAATCAACGCCTTGGGACTGAACTTGCATCAGCGTTGTCCGCACTTTCACCTCTGCTTCTTTGCGAATCAGCGTTATCGGTAATTCCACCGGATTTTGGGCAATCAGGGTAGCGATGAGGGCAGCTTCTTTCGCTTTCTTATCTTGGTTTTCGGCACGCTCTCGATGATTTTGCTCAAGATGAGCTCGCAATTCTGCTATGGTGCTGAATTCACTGTGCTCAGCGGCAAAGGCATCGTCTAGGGGGGGTAGTTCCGGTACTTTAATTTCCAAAAGTTCAATCTCGGCGCTTAACTGTTTGGGGGGTTGGGCCTTACCTTCCTCTGCCTCCTGGGGAACAGACACTGTCACCGTTTTTGCTTCACCAACACTCATGCCGACAATGGCAGCAGGAATCTCCTTGAGCAAAAAGGACTGCTCTTCATCCAGGGGCAGAGAGAGTTCCTCTGCCGACAGTTCCTTCACCACCTCCCCATTTTCATCTTTGGTTACCAGCTTCAGGGTGACCTCATCACCCCATTGCGCCGGCCGGTCTTCGATAGGAATGAGGGTGGCATGCTCCCGTTGATACCGCTGCAGGAGCTTCTCAACAGTTTCGGGATGGTAGGTGACAGGAGTGTACTCAATGGTTAGCCCTTTGTAGGTTGTGACTGTAACTTCGGGTTCGATATCAAAGGTGACGCTGAAGGAAAAGTTTTCGCCGGGCTGAAATTGATCCAGTAACTCTGTAATGCTCCCTTCAATTTCGAGGTTACCTAGATAGGGGATATTGTTCTTTTCGACGGCGGTTTTGACGGTATCCTCAATCAGCTTTTCCATGACAACAGCGTGCAGCCGCTCTTTGCCAATCTGCTGCAATACAAGTTGGCGGGGGGCTTTGCCTTTGCGAAATCCAGGCACCTGCGTATGGCGAAGGAGATCGTTGACCACTTGGTTATACACCTGTTGAGAGTGTGTCCCCGAAACCTCAATCGTGGCGAGGAGTTGGCTATGGGAGCGGGGTTCAGTTGTCACGGAAATGATGTCAGTCACGTCAGTCAAGGTGATTCCCCTTCGCAAATGGTGTCAATGTAGTGTCCGTTAGTTGTGCGCGATCGCACAAATTATGATTCTAGCGCAAATTTTCCCTACTCTCTATCAGATCAGGCTAACCTTAAAGCTAAACAACAATGCTCACGATGTCAGGGTTTTATAACATTCATAACAAAAGTAATCGTTAGAATCTCCACTACCGATAGGATTAATCAAATCAAAGTGACCCGCTGCGCGGCAAGCCCGACGACACCATCCGCCCTATCCTTAAGCGCCCTGTTAGCTTGCTCCCGCGCACTAGGTCAATGCTGCACTCCATTGGTGTTGGTAATATGACCCCTGCGGGGGTGAAGCTGGTGTATGTGGATCTTAACCCGGCGGTGGTGACCAAACTAGCGGATTGCGGTTCTGTGGAATCGGTGGGGCGCTCACAGATGTGGAGCTTTTCCTCAGCCTGCTGGTGCAGCAGTTGGAGCGGCTAAATCGTCCCTATACCCTTGCTTAGAAGCCCTGTGGCCAATGCGGTAGGATCAAAAGGGTTTTTTATTCGAGGTCAGCAGTGACAGTTCGTGTTCGTTTAGCGCCGAGTCCAACGGGAAATCTGCACATTGGGACAGCTCGCACCGCCGTATTTAACTGGCTCTACGCCCGCCACTGCGGAGGCAAATTTATTCTGCGTATTGAGGATACCGATCGCGAGCGGTCTCGACCCGAATATACCGAGAATATCCTTGAAGGGTTGCAATGGCTGGGGCTGACATGGGATGAGGGTCCTTATTTCCAGAGCGATCGCCTTGATTTATACCGCCAAGCGATTCAAACCCTCTTGGATAAGGGATTGGCCTACTACTGCTACTGCACCCCCGAAGAACTCGATGCCCTACGCTCAGAACAAAAAGCCAAGGGGCTAGCCCCCCGCTACGACAACCGTCATCGCCATTTGACCCCAGAGGAGCAAGCCGCTTTTGAGGCAGCGGGGCGAACTCCCGTCATTCGCTTCAAAATCGAGGACGATCGCCAGATTGAGTGGCAAGACTTGGTGCGCGGTCGGGTCAGTTGGCAGGGGGCTGATTTGGGTGGCGATATGGTGATTGCGCGGGCTGCCCCCCGAGGCGAGATTGGCTATCCCCTCTACAACTTGGTAGTTGTGGTGGACGACATTGCCATGGGCATTACCGATGTCATTCGCGGTGAAGACCACATTGGCAACACCCCGAAGCAAATTTTGCTCTACGAAGCCCTTGGCGCCACCCCTCCCAACTTTGCCCATACCCCCTTGATTCTCAACTCAGCGGGACAAAAACTCTCAAAACGGGACGGCGTCACCTCGATTTCTGACTTTCGGGCGATGGGATACCTAGCTCCCGCTTTGGTTAACTACATAACACTTTTGGGTTGGTCGCCCCCTGAAGGGATGGGGGAACTCTTTACCCTTGATCTGGCAGCTAAGCACTTTAGCTTTGAACGAATTAACAAAGCAGGCGCCCGCTTTGACTGGGATAAGCTCAATTGGCTCAATCGCCAGTACATTCAGCAACTAGAGCCAGAAGAACTTTTGGCGGAACTCATCCCCCTGTGGCGGGGGGCAGGCTATGCCTTTGATGAGGGGAGCGATCGCCCTTGGTTACTGAATCTTGCCCAACTCCTTCAGCCCAGTCTCAACACCCTTAGGGAGGCCATTGATCAAGGGGCAGTTTTCTTTGTACCCACTGTTACCTTTGATGCAGAGGCCATGGCTCAACTGAGTCAACCCCAAACTGCAACCATCCTAGCCTATTTACTAGACCATTTACCTTCAGAGCCAACATTGGCTACAGAAATGGGGCAACACTTGATTCAGCAGGCCACTAAAGCGGCAGGTGTCAAAAAGGGGGCAACCATGCGATCGCTCCGCGCCGCCCTTACTGGCGCCGTGCATGGACCTGATTTAATGGCCACTTGGCAAATTCTCCACCAACGGGGTTGGGATCAGCCGCGACTTGCGGCAGCCTTGAAACAGGTGCACACTGCTAGGGGTTAGGGGGGCGATGAAGATGGTTTGGCTTAAATTAGCCCCAGTGAGTGCTTCGCTCATGACGGTTTGTGTGCATAAGGGGAGCATTCACTAAGTTCAGAGCGGGTGGCAGGTTCGGTCATGGTTGGTCTGTCCTGAACTCAACTGGTGCCTAATGTTGCAAGTAGCTGGGTACCAAAGGCAGAGCATCCTGAAACAGGGGTGTGCTCAAGTAGCGTTCGCCAAAGCTCGGCTGCACCATGACAATTAACTTGCCGGCGTTTTCGGGGCGTTGAGCCACCTGAATGGCAGCGCACAGAGCAGCCCCACTGGAAATCCCTGAGAGGAGACCTTCTTCACGGGCTAGGCGGCGACCGAAATAAATGGCCTGCTCGTCGGAGACCGTGATCACTTCGTCAATGAGTTCCCGCTTGAGTACAGGAGGGATAAACCCTGCACCAATGCCTTGAATTTTATGAGGCCCCGGCTTGCCACCTGAAAGGACAGGGCTATTGCGGGGTTCGACGGCGATCGCCTGAAAACTGGGCTTCTTGGCTTTAATTACTTCTGCCACTCCCGTAATCGTGCCTCCGGTGCCCACTCCCGCCACTAAAATATCCACTTGACCGTCCGTGTCTTGCCAAATTTCCAAGGCAGTGGTTTCACGGTGAATCTTAGGATTGGCGGGATTTTTGAACTGTTGCAGCATAAAGGCCTCTGGGAGAGAAGCCGCAATCTCTTCAGCCCGCCGGATGGCGCCGCTCATCCCCTCGGTGCCGGGTGTCAAATCCAGCTCTGCCCCATAGGCGCGCAGCATGGCACGCCGCTCTGCACTCATCGTTTCTGGCATCGTCAGAATCAAACGGTACCCCTTTGCCGCCGCCACCATTGCTAAGGCAATGCCCGTATTACCGGAGGTGGGTTCCACAAGCACGGTTTTGCCGGGGGCAATGAGACCCGCTGCTTCTGCCTCCTGAATCATGCTCAAACCAATGCGATCCTTCACCGAAGCTGCAGGATTCATGCTCTCTAGTTTGACAACAATTTGTGCCACGCAGCCTTCAGCTTGGGGAATGCGGTTCAAGCGCACAAGGGGGGTGCGACCAATGAGGGCAGTAATATCAGGGGCAATATTCATGGACGAGCAATCTCCAAATTCAACAGAAAACTTGCGGCGCAATCATTTAACCTTGGATCACTTTAGATGTAGTACATGACATCCGCTTGCTGGTAGGCCTGCCGGCGATCGCACAAGTCTTGCAGCGTATGCTTTCTCAAGACCTCGTTGGCCGCTGCGCAGGCCTCTAGCCATATCGAACGGATCAGACTGCGCGCCAAATCACCACTGTCAGGCAGCTTTTGCTCTAGCTTCGACTCCACTCCTTCAATACAGTTGAGCACATCTAAAATTGAAATTTGCCAAGGAGCCTTTGCCAGCAAGTAGCCACCCCTTGCGCCCCGCTGACTGCGAATGAGACCCTTGCGGCGGAGAGTCGCCATCAGTTGCTCCAAATAGCGATCAGGAATGTTATGCATGGCAGCAATTTGGCGAATTTGCAGCGGCTCCGCCTGCTCATAGGCCATTGACATTTCCAAAAGCGCCAAGAGGGCGTACTCACTTTTGGCAGACAGTTCCACAAGACGTTTGGCACAAGCACGACATTGAGCAAATTGCCCAGGCTGTATTATATCCTACTTCTTGATCGGGATTGAGGAGATTCTTACGAATCTTCACTCTGGGGCAGATTGAAACTCCAGAAATTCGTTCCTTCCTTCCCTTCACAAACAGGCTAGACTTAAAAGAAGCTCTAGCTTTATGCCCAAGTCTGCCCAATGGTCAGAGTTCTAGCCATTGAGACCAGTTGCGATGAAACCGCTGCTGCCGTCGTGCGCGATCGCGCCATTGAAAGTAATGTGATTGCCTCCCAAGTGGGTGCTCATCAGCCCTTTGGCGGTGTCGTACCGGAAGTGGCCTCCCGTGCCCACTTAGAAAACATCAACACAGTCATTGCGGCAGCGATGAGTGAAGCCGCCTGCGATTGGTCAACCATTGATGCCATTGCCGTCACCTGTGCCCCCGGTCTGGTAGGCTCGCTCCTAATTGGGGTGACGGCGGCAAAAACCCTTGCCCTTGTGAAACAAAAACCGCTTCTGGGAATTCACCACCTTGAGGGGCATCTCTATGCCTCCTACTTAGCAGAGCCAAGCCTTGAGCCGCCGTTCCTTTGTCTGTTGGTTTCGGGCGGGCACACCAGTCTCATTGGCGTGTATGGCTGTGGCGAGTACCAGCTTTTTGGACAAACGCGGGACGATGCGGCGGGGGAAGCCTACGACAAGGTAGCTCGCCTCCTAGGGTTAGGGTATCCCGGCGGACCTGTTCTGGATCGCTTGGCGCAGGAGGGCAATCCAGAGGCCTTTGAGCTACCGGAGGGGAATATTCGCCTCCCCGATGGGAAGGTGCATCCCTACGATTCTAGTTTTAGTGGCCTCAAAACCGCCGTGGCACGACTGGTGGAGGAGCTGCGTCAAACCCATGATGAATTGCCGGTGGCAGATCTTGCCGCCAGTTTTCAAAAAGCGGTGGCACAGGCCTTGACCAAGCGGGCGATCGCCGCAGCGGTGGATCATGGATTCAAAACCCTAGCCATCGGGGGAGGAGTAGCGGCGAATTCTGGACTGCGACAACACCTGAGGGCGGCTGCGGAACCCTTGGGACTACAGTTAATTTTTCCGCCACTGCGGTTGTGTACCGATAATGCGGCAATGATTGGCTGTGCGGCAGTGGATCATTTCCGGCGGGGCGATCGCTCCCCTTTAGATCTAACAGCGCGTTCACGCCTCAGCTTGTTGGAGATTTCTACGCTTTATACGACCGCACCCCTCGCAGTGAGTTGAGGGCAATCGAGCCTAAAAAGAACACCAGTTGACAAACCACAATACTCGGCCCCGACGGCCAATTCATTCCTGCTGACACCAGCATGCCAACAATCGCACTGCCCACTCCCACTAGGGCTGCTAAAACCACATACTGTGAAAATTGCCGACTCCACAGGCGTGCCCCACAGGCGGGAATCACCACAAACGCACTAATCAGCAATACCCCCACAGTCTTAATCGAGACGGCAACCACCAAGGCCAATAGGGTGACAAACAGCAGCCGTTGCATTCCCACCGCTACCCCCTGCGCCACCGCCAAGGCTTCATTCACCGTGATTAACAATTGCACCCGCCACGTCAGCAGGACGAAAATGCCCACAATGGTGCAGAGTGTGCCACTCATAACGAGATCGACTGGGCGCACCGCCAGAATATCGCCAAATAGTAAGTTATTCACCCCTCCCTGATAGCGATCGCTGATACTCAGCAAAATCACCGCCACCGCCAAGGAAGCTGAATAGATAATATTGAGGAGGGCATCCGTCCACAGCCGCGTATGCTCCAGCAGATACGTTACCCCTAGGGCAAAGATGACGGCAAAGGGCAACAACATCACTGAAGGATTGAGGCCAAGCATAATCCCTAAGCTAATTCCCAGTAGTGCCGAATGCCCCAAGGCATCGCTAAAAAAGGAGAGTTGCCGCAAGATGGTAAAGCTGCCAAGGGCACCCGCCATTCCTCCGGTTAAGATACCTGCCCACAGCGCCCGTTGCATAAAGGGCAACTGCAACAGATCACTCATTCGTTCCAAGATCATGCGAACTTCTGGCTAGAGCGGGCCAAAGGGTAATAGAAGAATAATATGCTATTCAACAAGGTGGTTGTGAGGATAGGGCTGCGTGTATCGTCTGCTGGCGCCTGCCAAAATTAATCTCTTTTTACAAATTGTCGGCAATTGTTTGGATGGCAGTGGCTACCATGAATTGGTAATGGTAATGCAGGCGGTCTCCCTCATGGATCGCGTTGAACTCATGCCGCGGCGCGATCGCCAGATTAAAGTTCGTTGCACCAACCCCGCCGTCCCCTGCGATCAGCGCAATTTGGCCTATAAAGCAGCAGCGCTCCTACAGCGTCATTTTCCCGCTTGCCAGGGCGTTGAAATTTTCATCGAAAAACGGATTCCCGTGGGGGCTGGTTTAGCTGGAGGGTCAACCAATGGCGCAGCTGTCCTCGTGGGCTTGGATCTGCTGTGGCAGTTGGGTCTGACGCAACAGGAATTACAGCACTTTGCCGAGGAATTGGGCGCCGACGTACCCTTCTGTCTGCAAGGGGGCACAGCCCTAGCCCTAGGACGGGGTGAACAGTTGACCCCCCTCCCTGACCTCCAGGGCTTGAGTGTGGTCTTGGGCAAGTATCGCTCCCTCAGTGTGGCTACCCCCTGGGCCTATCAAACCTATCGGCAGGAATTCGCTGCCACCTATGCCCAAACCCCCAGTGAGCAGGAAAAGGCACGCCAAGAGGGGGGATCCGCAACCCTGTTACAGGCGATTCAGCAGCATGACCTTCCGACATTGGCTGCCAGCCTCCGCAATGACTTGGAGAAAGTCGTCCTCCCCCGCTACCCTTTAGTGGCTCAACTGCGGGAGCAGTTTCTTCAAGCGGGGGCGATCGCCAGCATGATGTGCGGATCCGGGCCAACGGTGTTTGCCCTAGCGCCCTCTGCGGATGAAGGCTACACCATCATGCAGCGGGTACGGCGCGCCCTACCAGACCCCGACCTTGATCTATGGGTCTGTGAGTGCTGTCCCCACGGTATTCAGTTGGAAACACCCTAGGCAAACTCCTCCAGATAGTCTTGAATTTCCCGCCGCCGCTGAGGCTGCCGTAATTTTTGCAGGGCACGGTGCTCAATTTGGCGAATCCGTTCCCGACTCAGTCCCAGCAGTGCCGCAATTTCCGCCATCTCAAGGGCAGGTTGTTCCCCTAGACCATAGTGCAGTTCCATCACTTGGCGCTCACGGGGCGATAAATCACTGAGGAGTTGCCTCAAAGCGGTACGCAGGGACTCGCGCATGATGACTTCATCGGGGGTGGGTGCGGTGGATTCAATCAGCTCCTGCAATTCCGTTTCTTGATCGGCGCCAACCCGCTGTTCTAAGGCAACAGATTTGGGAACGGCAATCAGCACCTCTCGCACCTGTGACACCTCAAGATTCAGTTCTTGGGCAATATCCGCCAGACTTGGCATCGCGCCCCGTTGAGCAGCAAGGCGCCGTTGAGCACACTTAATTTTGTTGAGTTTTTCTACCATGTGGATTGGCAGACGGATCGTACGACTTTGACTGGCCACGGCACGGGTAATACTTTGGCGAATCCACCAGTAGGCATAGGTGCTAAAGCGAAACCCCTTTGTCGGATCGAATTTCTCAACGGCGCGTTCTAGACCCAAGGTGCCCTCTTGAATGAGATCGAGAAACTCAACGCCGCGATGTTGATATTTTTTAGCAATATTTACCACTAAACGCAGATTGGCTTGCAGCAGTTGGCTTTTTGCCCGCTGTCCTTGACGCTCAATGCGCTGCAGTTCAGCAAGAGGGACATTCGCCGCTTTTGCCCAAGCCTGACGGCCTGCTTGGAGGCACATTTGTAGCTCAGTCACACTCATATTCAGCAGAGACGCCCATTCAGCACGACTTAGGCGTCGCCCCAACTGCTGCCGGCGATCGCGCTCTACAACAGCGGCCACATAGCGTTTGATTTGAGGATCATCGGACTGATCGCGCACTGCGAGCAGGGCTTGGTACTGCTGAATCTGCTGGGCAAGGCTGAGTTCTTGGCTTGGCGTGAGCAAGGGAACACGGCCAATTTCCTGTAAATACTGCCGCACCAAATCCGTTGTCAATGGACGGTGGGACAAGCGTTGAATCGGGGTAGCCACCATAGGATAACTCAAACTCACAACAGCGAGCATCCAGCTCGATAGGGGTATTCTCTGTCCCGCGTCAGGGCGGCAGCAGTGATGGAGCGGTTGCCACAGTTGTGATATGGATCAACCTATTCTGCGCTTTCCGAGGAACCGGTCATGAGTTTTGTGGCTTGAGACGGCTGCTCCTTGAGAATTGTGGTATCAATTACGAAGGGCAATCGAGCGGCTCTCAGACCGCGCTTGATCAGGGCAAGGGTTTCTGGAAAAAGAACAAAGAGGGGAAACTGCCGATTGGCGCCCTCGCTAAAGACATCCCGATGCTGCAAGGGCATTTCCCAGCTATAACTGCGACTCAGGAGCACTTGGGACTGCCGCCAGCGGGTCAGAAGTTCGGTAAAGCTTTCCCCAGGACGGTGGATAAAGACGAGCAGTTCAATGTCGGTTGTAACCTTCCACGCTGGATCGCACATGACAAAGACTAGATCACAGGGCACTATCACCGACTTCACTTGGGGACGTGGGTTTGTTGTTGTGGCTGCAGGCACTTGAATGCGGGCGATGGGCAGCGGAATTGGAATTAAGCTTTCCTGGGGCCGCCGCATACTGGGAATCATTTCTAGGTACGGGCGATATTGCCGCAGCAGTTCTGTTGCATGGAGCGGATCTGTGTAGCGAACCAAGGTGTGTTCGTAGAGGTTGGGGGCGATCGCCATAGTAGGAATACAGCCTTTTTCTAAAATATGACCTAGCTAAAGTAGGTGACGTCCCTCCTTCTCAACAAGCCAACTACCCTCAACTCACTGCTTGCTGCGCCAGTTGCTCCAGTTGCGGCAAACTAAGAATTTGCAATTGTTGCTTGGCAGCATCGATTTTTAGCCAGTTTTTTGCCACCAGCTTATTCAGCAGTTGCTGAGCCTCCTCCACGCTCATGCTTGCCACATCCGCTAAATCTTTGACGGGTACATTGAAAATGACGGCTGTGTTGGCATTTGCCTCTCGCGGCTGACCATAGCGCCGTGCCAAATTCACCAAAACATGGGCCAGCCTTACAGCGGGGGGTTGGTGCAACAGCTCAATGCGGGCATTGGTCTGGCGTAGCCGTTGTGCCATTAATTGCAGCATCCGATAGTGCAAATCCGGCTCATGGCGCAGGACATGGACAAATTTTTGCGCGGGTACGGCCAAGACTTCCGCCGCACAGAGCGCCACCACATCCGTCGAGCGGGGTGATTGATCAAGAATAGCCATCTCACCAAAAAAATCTCCCGGCCCAAGGATTGCCAGGGTCATGAAATCCCCATTGGCGAGCAGTCGCCGTACCTTCACCCAGCCTGAGAGGATAAAGTAAACCGCATTACCCCACGCATCTTCAATTAAAATGGCACGCCCTGCAGGATAGGTGTTACGCCAAGCCACCGAGAGCATTGAGGCAAGCGCCTCTTGGGAACTAACCTCAAACAGGGGAAAGAGTTGACTAAAGTTTTCGGTCTCAATACTTGACATAACAACCTTTAGACACCAATGACATATTTGCGCCACTCTTGATGAGTGCCCGTGCGTACGTGCTTCGTGACTTCAAAGTACAAGCTGCTAATGGGGCGGCGGGGGGGTTGTCGGAGGGGCATATTTGCTTCTTCGGGAGTGCGATTCCCTTTTTTGACATTGCAGCGAACACAGGCGGTCACAATGTTTTCCCACGTGTCACCCCCTCCTCGCGATTTGGGAATAACGTGATCAAGGGTAAGATCATCGCCGGTATAGCCGCAGTACTGGCAGGAGTGGCCATCTCGATGTAGGATGTTGCGGCGAGTGAGGGGAATTTCTTTGTAGGGAGTGACAACGTAGTGGCGCAGACGAATAACTGTCGGCAAGGGGAAATTGTTATAAACCATCTTGCCGTTGTGTTCGACTTGCTCCGCCTTCCCCTTGATTAAAAGGACAACTGCCCGTTGCCAACTCGTAATATTGAGTGGTTCATAGGAGGCATTGAGTACTAGAACCTTCGCCATATCTGTTGACACGCGGCATTCTCTCAGATGGTAGCATATCCTTTGTTATTGGAGTAACAGCCAAGAGGATTTTTGTAGTGCCCTTCCCTAAGAGCGTGATAGTCTGAGAGAAGTCTTTTCCTCGTTACTTGTTACTTGCGTTTTCAATGACCACCGGGTCTCTAGCAGCACTGCTGCAACCGAATTTAATCCTTGAAACCACAATTGACCAGTTGCCCCCAAGTCTGTTGGAAAAATATCAGCTGCGGGGCATGGTGCTGGATGTAGATGATACGCTCCTCCCCACATGGGATGCGGAGGTACCCCCGAACATTCTGGCGTGGCTCCGGGAGATTAAGCGTCACATGCCCATCTGGCTGGTGAGCAATAATTTGAACCATCGCCGCATTGAGCGGATTGCTCGGCAGGTGGAGTTGCCCTTTTTGATAGGGGCAGGCAAGCCCTCGCGGCGGAAGATTCGTCAGGCCGTGCAAGCAATGAATTTGCCCTATGATCGGGTGGCCATGGTGGGCGATCGCCTGTTTACAGATATTTTGGTGGGCAATCGCTTGGGGATGTTTACCATACTGGTGCAGCCGGTTAGCGCACGGCGCTTTGATGGGAAGTCTTGGCTACGCAATTTGGAGTTCTGGTTAGCACGACAACTGGGAACGCCGCTGGCGATCGCGCCCCCCGCTGAGAATTAGCTTTTTCTCTGCAAATAATTCACCAGCGCCCGTAGCCCCAACAAATAGCTGTCAGCACCAAAGCCGGCAATTTGACCGATCGCCACAGGGGCAATGTAGGAGTAATGGCGAAAAGTTTCCCGTTGATGAATATTACTCAGGTGAACTTCGACCGTTGGCAAAGCAACCGCCGCAATCGCGTCTCGTAAAGCCACACTGGTATGGGTGTAGGCTGCAGGGTTAATTAAAATGCCGTGGGCACGTCCCACCGCTCCCTGAATGGCGTCCACCAAGACCCCTTCGTGGTTGGATTGGAGGCACTCAATGGTTACCCCCAACTCCTCTGCCAAAGCCTGCAGGGATTGGTTGATGCTGGCCAGTGTTACAGACCCATAAACTTGCGGCTCCCGTTGCCCCAGCAGATTCAGATTCGGGCCATGGAGCACCAAGATATGAAAAGCCAAACTTGCGCTAACCGTTCAAAGCTGCAAGGATAACAACATTCTGAATAAACTACTGGCGATCGTGCACCGGAATCGGAATCGGCTCCAGTTCAGGAGTAGGTTCGGCGCCGCCGAGCAGTTCCAAGAGTTTCTTTAGCCACGATTTGAGGGTGTCAAGCAGGCTCTTTAGATAATCCATTGATGTCCCTACTGTATCGCTATAGAACTTGTAGATGCCCCTCTTTTGAATAAGGACAAAAAAGGCATCATAACTTTAAGCTAGCACAATCTTTCTGAATCAGCACCCAATCAATTTAAGAGTTTTTAAGATTTCTGGAAGCCAAGACCGTGGCTAGCGGCGTAGCGATCCATAAAGCGAATAAAGCGATCCCACTCCTGGGGACTGCGCATGGTATAGGTGGCCTCAATGGCCACAGGTTGCCCGTTGATGAATTTGGCGTTTACATCACGGGTAACAATTTCTCCTTCCTCGTCAATCATATACATTCCCGTTACTTCAAGGTTCCCCTCTTGGACAATTTTAGGGTTATCAAAGTAAAAGATGGCCTGACCACTGCTGCCATCCCGTGCCCGCGTCAAGCGCACATCGGGAACGACTTCTTCGTTAATACCGCGAATGAATTGGATTTCTGCCATTGCCCTAACACTTCAAGCAATACTTTATAGAATACCTGTATCGGGGACAACTCAAACCAAGAAATCCCGCCGCAAACTGTAAATCACCCATTCGGGTTGCTCTAGATGGGGCAAGACCCCTGCTTTGGGGATCACTTGCAACTGTTGCAGGCGATCGCGGGCAGTGGCATAGAGTCGCTCCCCCAGAGAAAGGGGTGTGAGCTTCGCCTTTTCTCCCCAGAGGATCATAGTGGGGATCGTTAACTGGGGCAAATACCGGCTCAAATCAAAGGAGAGATTTCCCTTCAGGGTACTCAGCGCTGCCCATTCGGCATTGGGACGGCAGGCAGCCTCAAGGTAGGCTTCAACCGTTTCGGGGCGCAGCCGCTGTGGATCGGCAAAAATAAATTGGCTGAGGAAGTTGCGCACCGCCAAGGGGTTAGCGGCAGCAACCGTGTAAATCAAGCGATCAAGGATTGGAACACTCAGCAGGGCATTGGCCACAGCCTGCCCCTGATCTTCGCCAAAGTCATTAAACCCGCTGGGACAGACCAAGCACAGCCGCTGAAAAAGATGGGGCTGCTGAACCGCTAACCGCACGACAATCCCTGCTGTGAGGGAGGAAGCAACCACAGTGACGGGCGTGCCCAGCATGCGCAGCAGTTCGGCAATCATGAGCCAGTAGTCACTACTGGTGTAGTCGCGGGCCGGATGGTCCGACTCCCCCCAACCAATGAGATCCGGAGCAACGACGCGGTAACGCGCCGCAAAGGCAGGATACACCTGTGACCATTCATAGTGACTGGAGCCACCCCCCAAACTGTGGAGAAAGACGAGGGGCGGTCGAGATTGCACCCGACCCCAGTGGCGATCGCTGGGGGTGTAATAGACCATGCGACCCAGACTGGTGCGAAAACTTTGCTGCACAAACGTGGGCGGGCAAAAAGCCATACTATTTCAAGGGGCGAATTAAATAGCCACAGCGATGCTCGCCATCTACAATCCAATGGGTACGCTCAACGGCACAGTCCCCAAGGGCGATCGCAAACATCTCTAACTCATGATGACAGACGCTGGGAAAAGATTGGGCAACGGCGGAAATCGCACAATTATATTCCGTGAATAAATATGTATCTTGGGAATCCTTCACTGGGTAGAACTCCGCCATATAGCCCTCCTGCCGCCGCAGCGCCACCAGTCGAGCCAAGCGTTCTGCTAGGGTGCCCGTTCCCATTTGCTCGCGGTAGGCCATTGCCTTGCGCTGCCAAGCTGCCTGTAACACATCTTGCATCTGCTCAGGGCCAAGGGTTGCGGCTACGGATTCCAAGAGTTCAACCGCAAAGCCCTTTGTCTGACCGGATTGTTGGCGCAGTTGCAGTTGCCGCAGTTCCTCCCGTCCCGCTTCGCTAATCATGTAACGGTATTGGGGACGCCCCACCGTGCCCGACAGGACTTCATAGGTGACCAGTTGCTCCGCCTCCAAATCCTTAAGATGCCGCCGCACCGCTTGCGGACTAATGGCCAGTTGTGCTGCCAACTCTTGGGCACTGAGGTGACCGTCCCGAAGCAGGCAGTGTAAGATGTCCTGTTTAGTATCGGATGTGAGGGTCACACAACGCCCCCTTGACTAAAACAACGATTTTGTTGCTAAATTAATTCTAGAGATAAGGCAACCATTCTGTTGCTTAATATACTCTACCTACTTGCCCTTTTGCCCATTCCTTTACCCAAGAGAACACTCGATGTCGGCAACACTCCAATCCCTCGTCAATCAGCCTTACAAGTACGGCTTTGTTACCCAAATTGAGACAGAGACCATTCCGCGGGGTCTTAATGAAGACATCATTCGCCTCATCTCTGCCAAAAAGAACGAGCCAGAGTTCATGCTGGAGTTTCGCCTGCGTGCCTATCGCCAATGGCTGAAGATGAGCGAACCCACGTGGCCACGCGTAAGCTATCCCCCCATTGACTATCAAGACATCGTCTATTACTCGGCTCCCAAACAGAAGGAAAAACTGAAAAGCTTGGATGAAGTGGATCCCGTTCTGCTGGAAACCTTTGAAAAACTGGGGATTCCCCTCTCGGAGCAAAAGCGGCTAACCAACGTGGCCGTAGATGCCATTTTCGATAGCGTGTCGGTGGCCACCACATTCCGTGAAGAGTTGGCCAAACAGGGGATCATTTTCTGCTCCATTTCCGAAGCGATTCACGAATACCCTGAGTTGGTGCAGAAATACTTGGGCAGTGTTGTTCCCATTGGGGATAACTTCTATGCGGCTTTGAACTCCGCCGTCTTTTCCGATGGCTCTTTTGTCTATATTCCCAAGAACACCCGCTGTCCGATGGAGCTATCCACCTATTTCCGCATTAACAATGGTGAGTCGGGGCAGTTTGAGCGCACGCTGATTATTGCCGATGAAGGCAGCTATGTTAGCTACCTTGAGGGGTGTACCGCTCCTATGTTCGACACCAATCAACTCCATGCAGCAGTGGTGGAACTCGTTGCCCTTGACAATGCGGAAATTAAATACTCCACCGTGCAAAACTGGTATGCCGGGGATGAAAACGGCAAAGGGGGCATCTATAACTTTGTGACCAAACGGGGACTCTGCCTTGGCCGCAACTCCAAGATTTCTTGGACACAGGTGGAAACGGGTTCAGCCATTACTTGGAAGTACCCCAGTTGTGTCTTGGTGGGGGATAATTCTGTGGGTGAATTCTACTCCGTTGCCCTCACGAATAATTACCAGCAGGCGGATACGGGTACCAAGATGATCCACATTGGTAAGAATACCCGCAGCCGCATTATTTCCAAGGGAATTTCGGCGGGGCACTCCCAAAATAGCTACCGCGGGTTGGTGAAAATTGGGCCAAAGGCCACGGGAGCGCGTAACTACTCCCAATGCGATTCGATGCTTATTGGTGATACGGCAGCCGCCAATACGTTCCCCTATATTCAGGTGCAAAATCCCACCGCACAGGTGGAGCATGAGGCCTCAACGTCAAAAATTGGTGAGGATCAACTCTTCTACTTTGCCCAGCGGGGAATTTCTGCCGAAGATGCGGTCTCAATGATGATTAGTGGCTTCTGTCGCGATGTCTTTAACCAGTTGCCGATGGAATTTGCGGTCGAGGCCGATCGCCTCCTGAGTTTGAAGCTAGAGGGCAGTGTTGGCTAGAGGTTTTAGGAGCTTCCCGGAAACAGACGCCACACCTTGATGGTGCTGTCTTCACTGGCGGAGATCAGTTGATCTTGGCCAAAGACCACACCGTACACAGCGCCAGAGTGTCCCTTGAGGTTGCGCAAGAGCTGACCAGAGCGAGACCAGAGTTTGACGGTTTGATCGCCGTGACCACTGGCTATGGCACTGCCATCGGGACTCACAGCCACACTAAAAACTTGTCCGCCTTCACTGCCAAACTGATGCTGAAGTTCGCCCGTGGTTAAATTCCAGACTTTGATGCCGTCCTTGTCACTGCCGCTGACCAGTTGACTGCTGTCGGGTGTGAAGGCAAGGCTATTGACATCGCTGGTGTGTCCTTCGAGGGTACGCAGGAGGCGGCGGGAGGGGAGATCCCAAATGCGGATTAGCTTATCCACGCCCCCGGTGGCCAGAAAACGCCCATCTTGACTGATGGCAACACTGAGCATGATGCCTTCATTGCCTTTGAGGGTGGTGATTTCCTGCCGGCCAGGGACATCCCACAGTTTAACGGTGTGATCATAGCTGGCACTGGCCAGGGTGCGGCCATCGGGGCTGAGGGCTAAACCATTGACAAAATCTTGATGACCCCTGAGGGTAGCTTGGAGCTGGCGATCGCCCACCCCCCATAGTTTGATGGTTTTATCTTTGCTGCCGCTAATCACCGTTTGACCATCCGGCGTGATCACAAGGGCATAGATCCAGTCGGTGTGACCCTTGACTTGTCCTAGGGGAGTTCCCGTGGCCAAGTTCCAAAAGTGCAACATGCGATCGTCCCCACCACTGACGAGTAAATTGCCATCGGGACTGAGGGCGATCGCGTTCACTTCATCCTGATGGCCGCGCAGCGTCGTAGCGAGGGCAATTTTTTGCCATTTGGAGGAAGTCATCTCTGAAGTTGCGTTCCCGTTTTGCTCAGGGGAACGGGATGTCCAGTATTGGCTGAGTTGCCAATAGGCCAGTCCTGCGACCAAGCCGCTGATCACAAGCGTGCTCAAAAGAAGTCGAAGATCAGAACTGCCCTTGTTACTCATCTGTTCCGTTCCTCCATCGCTTGCAAAAGGGCTGTGCCCTAGATTAACAATAAAGGCTGTGGCGTGTTTTTGCTTATGGCTTGTGTTGGGCAACGCTATGGGATGGCGATAGATGAATACAACACCCCTTCATGACTATGAGCGCACGGTTCATTTTGCTGACACGGATGCGGCGGGGGTAGTTTACTTTGCCAATCTACTGCGGTTTTGCCATGAGGCCTATGAGGATGCCCTTGCCCAGTTAGGGGTGGATCTGCGGCAATTTTTCAGCAGCAAGGGTCTAATTGTTCCAATTACAGAGGCACAGGTGCGGTTTTTGAAACCCCTCTACTGTGGCGATCGCCTACGGGTGACTATTGATCCCCAAAGACTGGATAGCAGCCGTTTTCAACTGACCTATACGCTCTACGATGCAGAGGGCAGTCGCGTCGCCATTGCCCACACCCAGCACATTTGTTTGCAATTACCAGAACGCCAGCGGGTGGCCATTCCTAAACCCTTAAGCCGCTGGTTAAAGTCTGCTCCAGAGGAGGCCAGCGATCGCGAGGATTAAGGGGATAATAAAAGGAATGTAGTCTCATCGCTCACTGCCAGCATGACCCAAACTTTTCGTGTTGAGATCCTGCACCAAGGACAAACCTACACGTTTGAAGCCAGTGCCGATAAGCCCATCCTGCGATCGGCCACCGCTGCGGGAATTGATCTCCCCAGTTCCTGTAATGCCGGGGTGTGTACCACCTGTGCCGCCCAGATTTTGCAGGGCACTGTTGACCACGGGGATGCGATGGGCTTAAGTCCCGAACTGCGGGAAAAAGGGTATGTGCTCCTCTGTGTGGCCCGTCCCTGCTCGGATCTGAAACTGATCTCTGAAAAAGAAGAAGAGGTCTATAATTTCCAATTTGGTCAATTTCAGAAAGCTTAGGCCTATGGCGGAGTCTCCCCTGCCCGATGAGCCTCTCAGTCGCACGCAGGTCTTAGTGGCCATGGCGCTAACAGCCGTCCTGTGGCTGATTTTGGCGCGGGTGTGGCTATTTACCCCCTTTTCGGGGGGACTCCTACCGCTGCGCTGGGATGGCTGGGCGGTGGTTGTTGGCATTGGCCTGTGTCTAGGGATTACAGGCATGGGGGCGATTTTGTATCGGCTCTGGCCCGCCTATCGCCATGCTTCGGATACCTACCTGAAACTAGTGCTTTCACCGCTACTGTGGCCGGATTTGTTTTGGATTGGCATTTTGCCCGGCCTCAGTGAAGAACTGCTCTTTCGGGGGGTGCTTCTGCCAAGTTTAGGTTTGAATTGGGCAGGAATTATCGGCAGTTCTGTGTGCTTTGGCATTTTGCACGCTGGATCGCGGCAGCAGTGGCCCTATGCCCTGTGGGCAACCATTGTTGGCGGATTGTTTGCCTATAGCGTCGTGGCAACGCATAATTTACTGTTGGCAATTGTCGCCCATACCTGTACCAATTGGCTGGCGGCAACGCTCTGGAAAGTTGCGTTTTGGCACTCCTCGCCCCATCAATCCTAGCGCTGGTGCCCTAGGACGCGAAAGACCTCCTGCTGCTCAAAGAGTTCGACCAGATCGGGGTTGATCTTAAATTCCTTGGCTTCTTGCCGCAAAATCTTGAGGGCGGCAGCCACCGGCAGGCTTTTTTTGTAGGGGCGATCTTTTGCAGTGAGGGCATCGTAAATGTCGGCGATCGCCAGCATCTGGGTTTGCAGGGGAATTTCTGCTGCCCCAATGCCGCGGGGGTAACCACTGCCATCTAGACGTTCATGGTGGCCATAGGCAATTATGGGCACATTCTTTAAGTGGGCAGTCCAGGGAATGCGGGAGAGAAAGTGGTAGGTGTAGGTAACGTGAGCTTCAATGAGCCGCCGCTCTTCCCGGCTGAGATTGCCGCGGCGCACCAAGAGTTGTTCCAGTTCTGCCGCCGTAATCAGGGGATGCATTTGCCCATCCACACCGCGGTAGTAAAACTGGGTCAATTCCTGCAGACGAGCCAGGGGTTCTTGGTCAAGGATTTGGGGTTCATTGGCCTGCTCTAACAACTGCCAGTAGTGCTCTAGGGTGAGTAGTTGTTGCTGTAGCTGTTCATCGAGATGACGCAAAAAAGCACAGTGGGAACAGGCCTGTTCGGCAGCGTGCGGGCTGTGGGGATGGGAGAGCAAATAGTTTACTTTGGCTTGCGCCGTTTCCATTTCTAGGGTGCGCCGCACCAGGGCAAAGCGCTGGCGAATGACCTCCAGTTGCTCCGGGAAGAGTTTTTTCTGCTTGTTCAGGATGGTCTCCGGTACGCCGACCTTGCCAAAATCATGGAGCAGAGCCGCATAGCGAATCTCTTGTAGTTGGCGATCGCTAAAGGAGACTTCGCGAAAGATGCCCCGCGACGTTGCATGGGTGATCTCCGCTAGGCGCACAGTGAGCGCCGCTACCCTTTCTGAATGTCCTGCCGTGGTTGGATCCCGCACCTCAATCGCCTGCACCGAGGCAGTGACAAACCCTTCAAAGAGCTGTTCAATACTCTCAAGAAGCTGATTGCGCTCAATAATCACCGCCGCCTGACCGGCCAGCGATCGCACAATGTGTTCTTCCCAAGCAGTGTAGGGCTGGGTCAGACTGACCGCCGTTTCTGGCGTCAGCAGGGTTTCTGGCGATCGCTTGCGGTTAATCAGTTGCAGAACACCAATCACCTCACCACTGACATTTTGCATCGGCACCACCAGCACGGAGCAAGTTCGATAGCGCAGGGCTTCATCAAAGGAGCGATTGAATTGGTACACCTCGCTGCCCTCGAGAGCATAGACATCGGCAATATTCAGGGATTTCCCTGTCAGGGCGGCATAGCCCACTAAGCTCGTTGGCGTTAGGGGAATTGTAGTCTCCTGCACCTGCTCCGGTAGGG
>NZ_CALGOG010000064.1:0-8713 GCF_937958135.1 uncultured Thermosynechococcus sp.
TCCCGCGAGGAAAAGCGACAACTCACGGAAGAAGAGAAGGAATTCAAGAGCAAACGCAAGGAAATCCAAGAGAAACTGATCAAGCTTGCCACGCGCATTCCCATCTTTCTCTACCTCACCGACTACCGCGAGCGCACGCTGCGCGATGTCATTACTCAGTTGGAGCCGGGGTTGTTCAAGCGGGTTACTGGCCTGAGCGTGCAGGACTTTGAACTGCTGGTTAGTCTGGGCGTCTTTAACAGCGCCCTTATGAACGATGCGGTGTACAAGTTCAAGCGCTATGAAGACCCCAGCTTGGTTTACATGGGTGTCAACCGGCACGAGGGAGAAGATATTGGGCTGTACGACACCGTGCTACAGGCCAACAAGGAAATACTCAGCTATCCTCTCTAATTCAGTTGCGCCAAGTTGCGGGGGAAAACCTGTTTTGCGTCGTACTCATCGCCTGTGCCGGGAATGCCCCAACGCCAACAATCTTTGAGCCTGGCGTTTCTGGATCCAAGAGAACCCCCTATAATAGCGAGAGACCCTATACGTTGATCCATCACCAGCACTCTCTAATCTTGTACTGTCGCCTTGGCTCCCCCTTTAGAGTCGTGGCGTTTTTCAGTCACTAGAGCAAGTTGCTGTTGCCTAGACAACGTTTTGACCCCTCAGTCAATTGAACGTTTTCAGACCCATGCAACACTCCACCTTTCCTTCCCCCCTATCTTCAGTTGGTTACCATGGACAACCTTGGCTTGTAGCCGAGCGCGATGCCTGTGGTGTGGGTTTTGTTGCCCATCGCAAGGGGGTGGCCAGTCACCGCATCTTGACCCAAGCCCTTGAGGGATTGACCTGCCTTGAACACCGTGGGGGCTGTAGTGCCGATCGCGACTCTGGGGATGGGGCGGGCATCATGACGGCAATTCCCTGGGAGTTGTTGCCGGAGTTTGGCGTTCCGCGGCAGCGGATTGGGGTGGGGATGCTCTTTTTGCCCCAAGGGGCGGCCACAGCAGCAGCCAAGGCCATTGTTGAAAAAATTCTCGGTGAGAATGAACTGCGTCTGTTGGGCTGGCGACCGGTGCCCGTAAACCCCAGTGTGTTGGGGACGCAGGCCAAGCAAAATCAGCCCCAGATTGAGCAGCTTTTTGTGGCTTCGAGCAAAGCCAGTGGCAATGAACTGGAACGGCAGCTCTATTTGACCCGCAAGCGCATTGAGCGGGCGATCGCCCACACCAAAGCGGACTGGCGACAGGATTTTTATATTTGTTCTTTCTCGACCCGCACGATTGTCTATAAGGGCATGGTGCGCTCGGTAGTGCTGGCGCAGTTTTACGAAGATCTACGCAATCCCAACTACATCACCCCCTTTGCCCTCTATCACCGTCGCTTCAGCACCAACACCATGCCCAAGTGGCCCTTGGCTCAGCCCATGCGCATGCTGGGGCACAACGGTGAAATCAATACCCTCTTGGGCAATATCAACTGGATGCGGGCACGGGCAGCCCAACTGAGCCATCCCTACTGGGGAGAGGCCTTTGCGGATCTCCTGCCCATTGTCAATGCCGAAAGCAGTGATTCCGCCAATCTAGACAGTGTTCTGGAATTACTGGTGCAGTGCGGACGGCAGCCCCTGCAGGCCATGATGATGCTGATTCCTGAGGCCTATCAAAACCAGCCGGATTTAGCGGATCACCCGGAGGTGGTGGACTTTTACGAGTACTACAGCGGCCTGCAAGAAGCTTGGGATGGTCCTGCCTTGGTGGCCTTTTCCGATGGCAAAATTGTCGGCGCCACCCTTGATCGCAACGGGCTTCGCCCCGCTCGCTACACCCTCACCAAAGATGATTTAGTGATTGTCTCTTCCGAGGCGGGCAGCATTCAAATTGATGAAGCCACGGTGATTGAAAAGGGCCGTCTCGGTCCGGGGCAGATGATTGCCGTTGACCTAGAGCACCAAGAGCTGCTCACCAATTGGGAAATTAAACAGCGGGTAGCGCAACAGCAGCCCTATGGGGAATGGCTGAAAACCTATCGCCAAGAACTTGCCCCTCAACCCTACGGCGAAACCCTTACCCTAGAAAGCCAGACCTGCCTCCAGCAGCAAATGGCCTTTGGCTTCAGTGCCGAAGACGTGGAGATGATCATTGAGGCCATGGCCAAGGACGGCAAGGAACCCACGTTCTGCATGGGGGATGACATTCCCTTGGCGGTACTGTCTCAGCAACCTCACCTACTGTATGACTACTTCAAGCAGCGCTTTGCCCAAGTCACCAATCCCGCCATTGATCCCCTGCGGGAAAAACTGGTGATGTCTTTAGTTACTCGCCTAGGAAAGCGGGGGAATCTGCTCATTGAAAGCCCAGAGGATGCTCGCCTGCTGCAACTGAATTCCCCCCTGATCAATGAAGCGGAGTTAGAAGAGATTCTCAGAGCGCCCTTTGGCACGACCCGCCTTTCGACGCAGTTTGCCATTGCCCAAGGGCCTGCGGGTCTTGAGGCCGCGGTGAATCGGCTCTGTGAACAAGCCGCCGCCGCTGTCAAAGGCGGTGCGGAAATCCTCGTGCTCAGCGATCGCCACAATCTGGCCGGCGAACCCCATCTTTTGGATGCCGACACCTCCTATATCCCGCCCCTATTGGCCGTGGGGGCAGTTCACCACCATTTGATTGCCCAGGGCATTCGCCGTCGCGTCTCCCTTGTGGTGGAAACCGCTCAATGCTGGAGTACCCATCACTTTGCCTGCCTGATTGGCTATGGCGCCGGGGCGGTGTGTCCATACCTAACATGGGAAACCATTCGTCAGTGGTGGCATAGCGATCGCACCCAAAGCCTGATGGCAAAGGGAAAACTGCCACAGCTAACCCTGCAACAGGTGCAGGCAAATTACCGCAAAGCCGTGGAGGAGGGACTCCTGAAAATCCTCTCCAAGATGGGGATTTCTCTGATTGCCAGCTATCGCGGCGCCCAAATTTTTGAGGCCATTGGCATTGGCGATGACCTGCTCAATAAAGCCTTCGTTGGCACCACATCGCGGGTGGGCGGCCTGACCCTCAAGGATCTCGCCCAAGAAACGATTGCTTTTCATCAAAAGGCTTTCCCCGAACTCACGGCCAAGAAACTGGAGAACTTTGGCTTTATCCAATTCCGCCCCGGTGGCGAGTATCACATGAACAATCCGGAGATGGCCAAAGCACTCCACAAGGCAGTCAGCAGCAACAGCTACGAGCACTACGAAGTCTATCGTCGCCAACTCACCGGTCGGGTGCCCACGGCACTGCGGGATTTATTGGAGTTTAAGAGCGATCGCCCCAGTATTCCCATTGAGGAGGTGGAGCCTGCCGGTGAAATTGTCAAACGCTTCTGTACCGGCGGCATGTCCTTGGGTGCTCTTTCGCGGGAAGCCCATGAAGTGCTGGCGATCGCCATGAACCGGCTTGGTGGCAAATCCAACTCCGGGGAGGGCGGCGAAGATCCGATTCGCTTCCAAGTGCTCACGGATGTGGATGCCGAAGGGCACTCTCCCCAATTTCCCCATCTGCGGGGCTTGCGCAACGGCGACACCGCCAGTTCCGCCATCAAACAGGTGGCCTCCGGTCGCTTTGGGGTGACCCCTGAGTATTTAATTAATGCCCAGCAAATTGAAATCAAGATTGCCCAAGGCGCCAAACCGGGGGAAGGGGGACAACTGCCGGGCACCAAAGTCAGCCCCTACATTGCCATGCTGCGGCGATCGAAGCCCGGAGTATCCTTAATTTCACCACCGCCCCACCACGACATCTATTCCATTGAGGATTTAGCACAGCTAATCTTTGATCTGCACCAGATCAATCCCCAAGCCCAGGTCTCCGTGAAACTGGTGGCAGAAATTGGCATTGGGACGATTGCCGCTGGGGTAGCCAAAGCCAATGCCGACGTGATTCAAATTTCCGGTCACGATGGGGGCACCGGTGCCTCGCCCCTGAGTTCGATTAAGCACGCCGGCAGTCCGTGGGAATTGGGCTTGACGGAGGTTCACCGTGTGCTCTTGGAAAATCAACTGCGCGATCGCGTGATTCTGCGCGTAGATGGTGGCCTCAAGTGTGGCTGGGATGTGGTCATGGCGGCCCTGATGGGCGCCGAGGAGTTTGGCTTTGGCTCGGTGGCCATGATTGCCGAGGGCTGCATTATGGCGCGCATCTGCCACACCAATAACTGTCCGGTGGGGGTGGCCACCCAAAAAGAGGAACTGCGCAAGCGCTTCCCAGGGACACCGGAGCATGTGGTGAACTTCTTCCTCTTTATTGCCGAGGAGGTGCGCTCCATTCTTGCCAAACTGGGCTACCGCAGCCTGAATGAGATTATTGGCCGCGCGGATCTGCTGGTGCCGCGGCAGGATGTCAGCCTGACGAAAACTGCCCCCCTGAATCTAGATTGCCTGACCAAGTTGCCGGATACCCGCAGCGATCGCCGGTGGTTGCAGCACGAAACCGTTCACAGTAACGGAGCCGTTCTGGACGATGAAATTTTGGCACGTCCAGAGGTGCAAGCTGCCATAGAAAAGCAACAAACGATTCAACTCGACCTGCCAATTGCCAACACCGATCGCACTGTGGGAGCACGCATTGCCGGTGTCATTGCCAAGAAATACGGCGACAGTGGGTTTGAAGGTCAAATCCTTCTCAATTTTCACGGCAGCGCCGGCCAGAGCTTCGGTGCCTTCAACCTGCCGGGGATGATCCTTACCCTCACAGGCGAAGCCAATGACTATGTCGGCAAAGGCATGCACGGCGGTGAAATTATTATCAAGCCCCCCGCCAACGCTCCTTACGCCGCTGCAGACAACGTGATTATTGGCAATACCTGTCTCTACGGCGCCACAGGTGGCTTCCTCTTTGCCAATGGCCGGGCCGGCGAGCGGTTTGCCGTGCGTAACTCCAAAGCTTGTGCTGTTGTCGAGGGCACAGGGGATCACTGCTGCGAGTACATGACCGGTGGGGTAGTTGTGGTCTTAGGCCCCACAGGCCGCAATGTGGGGGCCGGGATGACCGGTGGCTTGGCCTACATCTTGGATGAAGCAGGTCATTTTCCTGCTAAGGTCAACCCCGAAATTGTGAAACTCCAGCGGGTCACCTCTGCCATTGGTGTCGCCCAACTCAAGCAACTGATTACTGCTCACCACGAGCGCACAGGGAGTGCCAAAGCCGCAATGATTCTGGAGCAATGGGAGCGCTATTTGCCCCTCTTCTGGCAGGTGGTGCCACCTTCGGAAGCGAATACCCCGGAAGTGGTGGGTGAAGTGGCCACTGACAGCAGCAGCAAAGTGCTCAGTCCCCTTTCCTAGAGGCTTCGCCTTTTTCGGCAGCCTAAAATTAAGGGGAAAGCCTAGAGAGGGCGATCGCCATGCTGAGCCACTTATCCTTTCGCCATAAGCTCTTGCTGGGGACGCTCCTGCCCATTATCGCCATCTACACGGGCCTATTCTTCTACCTTCGCGCCCGCGTCATTCGCCGCAGTACCGCTGACTATGAACAATGGCAGCAGGTTATGGTGTTGCTCTATGCAACACAATTTGATGACAACCTAGAGCAGATGGCGGCCTTGGCAACGGCTAGTGCCCATGCCCTAGAAGCCTTCCCGATCACCAAGGAGCAAGAACTGTATTCATTTCTGCGCCGCACTGTGGAAATGAACCCTCTAGTCCATGGCATGGCGATCGCCTTTACCCCCTATACCTTTTCCCCCCGCAAACGACTTTTTGCCCCCTACGTTTATAGAAACAACGGCACACTGGCACAAAAAGACGCAGGTCGCATCTACGACTACACGCAACCTAGAGGGGACTGGTACAGCGAAGCAATCCGCACCGGGCAGCCCCGCTGGAGTGATCCCTACTTTGACGAGGGAGCAGGGAATGGTTGGATGGTCACCTATGCCGTTCCCTTTCGCCGCCAGGGGAAAGTGCAGGGGGTGGCCAGAGTGGAGGTAGCGCTGGAAACTCTGCAACGGCAGATTCCCATCCAAGGTCTGAAAAAAGAGCAGTTCTTTGTCCTAGATCACAAGGGACGGATTCTCTTTCACAGCGATCCCCACTTCATTGGCCAATCCATTTTCTACATTGCCAAAGAACAAAATCGCCGTGACCTGGAGACCCTGGGCAAAGCCATGATCAGCGGCCAAAGGGGTCATCGCTGGATGACGGATTGGACTTCTCAGGAGCGGCAGTGGGTCTTCTATGCGCCGATTTCCCAAGCGGGCTGGAGTTTGGCGATTCGCCTAGAGGAAGCAACCCTCCTTGACTTTATCCATGCGGAAACGCGCTCAGGTCTGCTGATTCTAGGGGTGTCCTTTGCGTTGATGAGTCTTGTAACGTGGATCGTCACGGGTTACATTGTGCAGCCGATTCAAAAGCTGAACGCCGCCGCTCACAAAATTGCCGTTGGCGATCTAGAGATTGAGGCAGACCTGGATACAACAAGCCAAGATGAACTGGGGAATTTGGGTCGCACGTTTCTTGACATGGCCGGCCAACTTCAGGAGAGCTTTAGCGAGTTGCACCGTTTTAATCAACGTTTAGAAGAGGAGGTGGCTCACCGTACTGCGGCCCTTGAGGCTGCCAACCAGCGACTTTTGGAAAAGGAACGGGTGCTCCACGACCACAATGTTGCCCTTGTGCAATTAAGCCGATCTTCCCATGTGCAGCAGGGAAACTTTCGCATGGCATTGCAGGAAATCATTCAGGTCACAGGAACAACGCTACGGGTTGGGCGAGCATCCGTCTGGGAACTCCAAGAAGATCGCCTTAGATGTGTAGCCCAGTACGATCCGGCTGCCAATAACTCTGTCCAGCCCACGTACCTCACCCAGCCCACCTACCCCCATTACCTAAAACTCTTGCGCAGTGGGGAACCCTTGGTGGTCAATGATTTGCTGACGGATCCCCGCACCCATGAATTGCGGGAGTATGCCAAGCTCCACAATATCCACTCCCTCATCAATGCCCCGATTATTTTCAATGGCCAGTTATTGGGGGTCATCTGTGTGGAACAGGTGGGCGAGCCTCGGGTTTGGTTAGTGGAGGAACGCAGTTTTGTTTGCAATGTGGCGGATATTGTGACAATTGCCCTTGCAGCGCATCAGCGCCACCAGGCGGAGCGGGAGTTGCTCAAAGCCAAGGAGGCAGCGGAGGCAGCCAACAAAGCCAAGAGTATTTTCCTTGCCAATATGAGCCATGAACTGCGCACCCCCCTCAATGCCATTCTCGGCTTTAGTCAAATTTTGCTCAGCGATCGCACCCTAGCGCCGCAGCATCGCCAAACCCTTGAAAAGATCAACCGCAGCGGCGAGCACCTCTTGGGTCTGATTAACGATGTGCTGGACATGGCCAAAATTGAAGCGGGGCGGGTAACGCTGCAGGAGACGACCTTTGATCTGCGACGCATGCTGCAAACCCTTGAAGAAATGCTGAAGGTGCGGGCGGAGGCCAAGGGGCTGTGGCTTGTCTTTGATCTGGCAGCGGATCTGCCAGTTGCTGTGGTAACGGATGAAATGAAGCTCCGTCAAGTGTTGGTGAACCTTATTGGCAACGGCATTAAATTTACCCAAAAGGGGGGTGTCTCCCTCAAGGTTAGTTATAAAGCCCAAGACCCTCCTCGCCTCGCCTTTGAAGTTAGCGACACGGGCATTGGCATGACTCCCGACGAGTTGAAAATGCTCTTTCAGCCCTTTGTGCAAACCGATAGCAGTAAAAAAGTAAGCGAAGGCACGGGGCTAGGGCTGGCCATTAGTCGTCAGTTTGTGCAGTTGATGGGGGGAGATATTCAGGTACAGAGCCTCAAGGGGCAGGGTAGTCACTTTTACTTTGAGATCACCATTCGCCTTGGGGATCCCCAAGAGCTTCGGGAGGAAAGGGCACAAACCGTTGTAGGCCTGCGATCGCCCACCTCTGAAGTTCGCATTTTGGTGGTGGATGATCTTCCTGAAAATCGTCAATTGTTGACCCAACTCCTAGAACCCGTGGGATTTCGCTGCCGCGAAGCCTGCAATGGTCAAGAGGCAGTGGAGATCTGGCGCAGCTGGCAGCCCCATGCCATTCTCATGGATATCCGCATGCCCGTGATGGATGGTAAAACGGCAACACGACAGATCAAGAAAGAAATGGGCGATCGCCTGCGCCGCGGCGAAAGGGTTTTCCCCACTAAAATTCTTGCCGTTACTGCCAGTGGTTTTGAGCAGGACAAGCGAGAACTCCTCAATCTGGGGTGTGATGATTACATTGCTAAGCCCTTCCGCCCGCAAACGATTTTTGAACGACTGGCCGCCCAGTTAAACCTAACGTATCTCTACGAGAATGCTCCGCCTGCCCCCGTTGCTCCCCGGCCACAGGTGCTTGATCCAGCAGCTTTGATGGTGATGCCTCGCCCTTGGATTGCTGAGCTTCAAGAAGCGGCCAAAAAATTGAATGCTAAGCGCATTCGTGAACTCATTGCTGAAATCCCGCCCGAAGAAGCTGCCCTGATTGAAGGTCTTCAGCAACTGGTGAAAACCTTCCGCTTTGATAAGATTGTTGAACTAACGCTGAGTTGATATGCAGGCTGACGCAACGTTGCCCCACAGTTCCAGAAAATGCCCGTCAATAACACGTCTCGTTGACCGCAGAGGCATCTCATTGCCACAGTAATGACGAGAAGTCACAGAAGTATTGAACGGCAGATTGAGAGACAGAAAAACGATGAAATAGCGTATTCTTCCC
>NZ_CALGOG010000065.1:0-7609 GCF_937958135.1 uncultured Thermosynechococcus sp.
TTGTCGCTTATCTTTTACCACCCAAGATGACACCAGTGTAATGGCAGCCAAGTTAACGGTGACCGGCTGTTGTGTTCGTCCGAATATGAGCGCGACCACTCCCTAGTAGCAGCCAACGCTTTTGTGAATGCTCCGCTGATAAGCGGCTTCCCAATCCTGTTACCAGAGAGGGAGGCGGCATTCTCGCCTACTGCCGGGAACTTTTGCCTTTGCAGCCCCCAGGTCATTTCTGCCTAGGGGTTTTGGGTTGAAGTGGTTCATGCCAACTTTTGGCCTCTTCCCTACGTTTATAAGTCGGGTGATGCCAAGACTCACAAGTTCAGTTGTACCTTGCCAAGCAGGCCTTATATCTGCCCGGATCCCCAGAAGTCTTTTCTGGCGGGCAATAGTGCCATACTTGGTTAGAAAAACGATATCACACCCGCCGCTAACGAGCAAATAACGCTTCCCGTTCATTCGTAGGATGCGCGGCGGCATTGCTCAAAGTGTTGAGATTACACCAAACCTGCGCTAAAATAGCTAATTACTTAGAATAGTAGGGACGCATAGCTCAGTTGGTTAGAGCACCACGTTGACATCGTGGGGGTCACTGGTTCGAGTCCAGTTGTGTCCATTGCTATTTGCAACTCAGAGCTGCTAGATCGAGGCTAGGAAGCAGGGGTTGCTTCCCCAGTAAATCCTAGTCTTGGAACTGAAATTGCAAAATGCGGACGGAGGGACTTGAACCCACACACCTTGCGGTACTAGAACCTAAATCTAGCGCGTCTGCCAATTCCGCCACGTCCGCAGCAAACCTAGTCTAACGCACTTTGGGTAGGAGGCGATCGCCCTACAACCCCATTTTAGTAATGGTTCCCCACTTTGCGATGGTGAACGGCGGTCATGCCCTCAGGCTTCGAGACACGGCCACTGTCAACGGTGCTATAGACAATCCAGTGGTCGTGGGCATCCAGACGGCTCACCACTGTGCATTCCATGTAGGCAAGGGCATCGGCCAAAATCGGACTGCCGTTATTCGCAGGATAGGTTTTCACGTGGGCAAAGCGATCGGCGCCCGGTGGAAAGCGCTTCAGGAAGTGACGCATGAGGGGCTGGTAATTACCTTCCTCTAAAACATTCAGAACAAAGGTATCCCCCACGTGGAGGAAGGACTCAATCGCTCGATCCTTGGCTACAGCAATGGAAATTCCAAGGGGGTCAGTACTGGCCTGTGCCACCCAAGAGGCCAACATCGCACTGTTAATCGCACCCTTTTGGGCGGTGATAATGTAAAGTCCGCCGCTGAGGCGACCGAGGGCTTTATCCAAGTCGGCGTCTAAGGACTTCATCTGCTTGACGGTGCGATCGCGCAACAGCCATTGCCCCATGTCGGTACCGGCTTCTTCAGCCTCTTGAAATAGGGCATCGGTGGGAGCCGCTGTTACTCGAATCACGGGAAATGAGGGGGTCAGACCGGCATCACGAAATTGATTTAGCAATGGATAGGCGGGTTCAGCATCAGCCACGCCGCTTTCAAAGACACCAATAGCTTGTTTGGCATGGGCAGCCGCAAGAATTGTACTTAGGGCAGTTTTGGCAACAGCCGTGGTGGGCGGTGTACCGATAATAAGTCCAGCGGCAATCTCGGTGAGTTCGCGAATCTCTTGAGGTTCAGCAGTGAGCAGATCCATTTTTTCAACCACCACCCCAGTTTTAGCAGCCCCCCGTTCGATCGCCTCTGCGAGGGCATTGGCATAACCATAGTTAGCCGCATAGAAAATGGCCACTGTCGTTGCCGCTTTTGCCTGTTCTTGACTCCAATTGCGGTAGGAATTTAGCCATTGAGGGAGATGATGGCGCAGTAGCGGGCCATGCCCTGTGGCAACCAGTTGCACTGGCGGCAGCACTTCCAAGCGTTTGAAGGCGGAGAGCACTGAGCGGGCATTGGGCCCCATCAGACAGTCATAGTAAAACTTGAAGTCTGGCTCTAATAGTTCTGGCTCGGTATCAAAGGGATCATCGTTGCAGAAGTGGGCGCCAAAGACATCACAGGTAAAGAGGGTCTGGGTGCCATGGTCAAAGGTGAGAATCGTGTCTGGCCAGTGGAGATTGGGCGCCATGACGAATTCAAGAACATGTCCTTTGCCCAGGTCAAGGCGATCGCCATTTTTTACCTGCCGTTGATTAAAAGGCTGATGGATCAAGTCCCCAAGGAACTGTAAGGCCACCTTCGAGGCCACCACGGTAACCTGGGGAGCTTTTGCCAATACATCCTTGACAAGGCCACTGTGATCGGGTTCGGTGTGGCTGACGATAAGATAGTTCAAATCAGCGGGGTTCACCAGTTGCCAGAGTTGCTCGAGGTAGCGATCGCCAAACTTGGCATGGGCGGTATCCACGAGGGCAATCTGTTCCCCCTTGATTAAAAAGGAGTTGTAGGTGGTGCCATTTTCAAGGGCAAACTCAATGTCAAAGCGATCGCGATCCCAATCGAGGCAACGAATTGCCGTCGTCTCAGGGGCAATGTCCAACACTTGAAGTGTTAAGTGGGGTGGACGTTTGGACGTGCTGACGGCCATAGGCAGTTCCTCAATCTTGAAACTACCTTTTATCCTGACACATGGAGAAAGGTAACAGGATTCAGAGTTTTTAATAGCCCCAATAACATGCTTTGCAAATGGCCATCCTCATTCGGGTTCAAGGGGTGCCATGGTCAGACCTGCCCGCAACAGTTGCTCATGGTAGAGTTCTGCCTGTTCTTGGGGGCCGACCCAAACAATGGCTTGGCCTTCATAATGCACCTGATTCGTCAATTCCCAAGCGCGATCGCTGGTCATATTGGGAATGTATTTCATCAAACAGGCAGCCACATGCTGAAACGTGTTGAAGTCATCGTTGAGGACAATGACTTTGTAGTTGGGATAGTGCTTGCGAATAACCTGCCGCCGCTCTTGAGGAACAACGCTAGGCATAGGTCACACACTTTTGTAGCTACACTGCTCCCTAGTTTAGCTCATTGAGTTCAGATCGGTTGCTGGAGGGGCAGTGCCCTTGCGGAGTTTTGGAGACAGACATTCAAAACACTCCTATGCTATAGCTAAACGTAGGATTCAACCCTTGGGGGCATTGGTTATGACGGCAAAGAATGTGTTGGGAACACCCTTGGCGTGCTGCTGTCAAGATCCACTTACAGGCTTCTATCGCGATGGTTTTTGCCGAACAGGGGCAGGGGATGTCGGCGCCCATGTCATCTGTGCTGAAATGACCGCAGAATTCCTCACCTTTACCCGTTCCCGCGGTAATGATCTGTCGACGCCTGTGCCTGCTTATCAGTTTCCGGGGTTGAAACCGGGCGATCGCTGGTGTCTGTGTGCCTCCCGTTGGCGCGAAGCTCTTGAGGCAGGCGTAGCTCCCCCTGTTATTCTTGAGGCCACCCATGTCAGCGCCCTTGAGTATGTCTCCTTAGAAGATTTGAAAGCCCACGCCCTCGGCAGTAGCCATCAACCATAATTCGGGGAATACTCCAGTATGCCCGACCCAGAATCCGATTTTCGCTTAGATCCTCGCTACGTGGCAGGTTTAGCTGCCTTCAATCGGGGAGATTATCAACTAGCGATCGCTGCTTTCCAGGCAGTGATTGCCACCCATGGTCAACACCGAGAGGGGCTGCAGGCTCACCTGCATCTCATTAAAGCCTATGCCTGCACTCAGCAGTGGCAGGAAGCCATTGATCTGTGTCAACTTTTGGCGCGATCGCCCCTACCGCCGATTCGGGCTTGGGCAGAAAAATATCTACCTGAGTTAGAACGCTATCTCGGTGAGGAACCGACCTCCCCCCATTCTCGGTTTGTTGCGGCAGCGGGTTCCAACCCACCCATGCAACTGCGGCCGGTGCCTCGCCTCTATCTCTGGCTGAGTCAGGGGGCAACACTGCTTCTTGTTGCGTGGCTACTTCAAGGGCTTCTCCAAGGGGGGATCGCCGCTCTCCTCAGCGATGCCAATGATCAACTGGCCCTCCTGCGGGGCTGGGAAGGGGCGATAGCGTGGTTTTTGCTGGGCTGCTTGGGGCTGGGACTGCTCAGCGGTGGCAGCTGGCTGTGGTCGTGGCGCTTGCGTGCGCGTTATGGTCTGCGTCCCGTTAGCCTTGGAGAACTTGAGGAGTATAGTCCCGAAACCCTGATGCTTTTGGGGCGTTTGCCGTGGTCATGGTGGCAACCCCGTCCCGAAGTGGGCTGTTTGATGACGGCAGCCCCCCTCATTTTTAGCTATGGACGCTGGCAGCGCCGCATTATTGTCAGCGAAGGTCTGTTGCGATCGCTCTCTGGCGAGGAACTGCTGGCTTTGATGGCCTGTGAAATTGCCCAACTGCGGCTGGGGCTGAATACCTTGGTGACCCCCCTTGTGCTGCTGTTGCAACTGCTCTATGACCTTTACTGTTGGGGGAGTCGTTGGGGCGATCGCGTTGCGCCTCCCTATGGCAGTCACCGGGGACGGTGGATCATCCGTGGAATTCCCTATCTCTTTTGTGCCCTTGTGAGCCAAGGGAGTTACCTCCTCTTTCGCGGCTTGGAGCTGCTCTGTTTCTGGAGCAATCAATTGCGGCACTACTATAGCGATCGCCAAGGGGCAGCACTCATCGGTAATCCCAATACCCTTGTGATGGCTTGGTTTCGCCTCATGGAAGCCACAGCAGCAACAGTGCGTGTCCAAGGGGAAATCGGTGCTCCCCTAGAATCGCTGCGCTTGCTCCTCCCTCTGAATCCGACCCAAGCTGCTCTTTTGGGAAATCAACCCCTCGATTGGCCAACAGTGATCCGCTGGGATACCGCCCATCCCCTGCGATATTGGTTTCGCCTAACCTCCTCCCATCGCCCCTTGGGACTGCGCCTGCAAGCCCTGATGACCGATGCGCAGCAATGGCGACTGACTCCCCTCCTCTCGCTGCCCACCATTTCCTCCCTGCGGTGTCAACAGGCTTGGCAACAAGTGGCACCTCTGTTAGGGGGAATCGCAGGAGTGATCATCACGATTCTCCTCACGGCCATTGGCCAGTTTGCCCTGCGGACGGGCGCGATCGCCCTCTGGTGGTTGGCAGATTGGGCAACCTTGGCACGGGGCTTCATTCCCATTGGCATTGGTCTCGGTCTCTTTTTGCGCTTGAATGCCTACTACCCACCTCGGCCACCGCAAACCTACACCTTGGGTCAGCTTCTCCGTCGTCTTTTGCCCCTCGATAGCCCTGCTATTCAGTTAAAGGGGCATTTACGAGCAGTGACGGGCTTGCGCAATGGCTTAGGACAGCACCTGTGGCTGGAGACGGATCAGGGTTTGTTTCCCCTGCGCTGCCATAGGGCTTGGGGACCGATTTGGCCCATCCTTGAGCCAGCCTATCTCAAAAACCTGCGGGGGCGATCGCTGGTGGTACGCGGTTGGTTTCGCCGCGGTACAGTTCCCTTTGTTGAAGTGAGTGAGTGGGACTCCGCGGATTTACAGGAAAAGCGCTCTTGGGCTGCCCCCTATTGGGCAATTGTCGTTGCTACCCTATGGGTTCTCTACGGCCTCGTGACACTATTGGGTTGGATCTAGACCATGCAACTTTCCCAAGCCCATCTGCGAACGCTGCAAACCTGTCCACGGCAATACCAGTACCGCTATCTCGACAGCTTGATGCTGCCGGAGGCCACGTTGACAGAAACTCCTTCCCAAAAGCAGGGCCGCAACTTCCACCGCCTAATGCAACAACACCTTCAGGGACTCGATGTCCACCCCATCCTTGAAGCGCAGCCCGAATTGAAGCCTTGGTTTGAAGCCTTTCAAACAACGCCACCGCCAATGATTCAAGGCCAAGGTAAGGCAGAGCACCACCGCAGTTTGGGCTGGGGGGAGTTTACACTGGTGGCGGTCTATGACTACGTCATTTTTGGCCAAGAGCAAGCCCAGATTCTCGACTGGAAAACCTATGCCCGCCCCCCCGCCCCAAAAACCCTAAGCCATCATTGGCAGACTCGCCTGTACTGCTATCTCCTAGCAGCCACCAGTGCCTATTCCCCCAAGCAGATTTCCATGACCTATTGGTTTGCTCAAGGGGAAAAGGGGGCGAATTTCTACACCTTTTCCTACAATGACACTACCCACCAAGCGGTTCACCAAGCCCTAGAACAGTGTCTCAACCAACTGAGTCAATGGTTACAAGCCTATGGGCAAGGGCAGGATCTGCCGCAAGTTCCCGCAGCCCAGATTCCCAAGTATTGCCATCCCTGTGCCTTCGCTGAGCGGTGCCGGCGTTCTCAGCCCAGTGGTGTTTCGAGCATTGATCCTTTTCTAGCCGTGCTCAAAGACTTGAGTGTACCCCGCTAAATCCAGATCCACAATGGCGGGTAGGCAGCTCAAGGCTGCTTGTACTAACTCAAAGCGCTCCTCCCGTTTCAACATTTCCGTTAGCCGTTGCCACAGGGGAATCAAGTAGCGTACATCATTGGCGGCATAGCGGATTTGATCTTCCCGCAGTGCGATAGTATTGCCCCAGTCAGAGCTTTGAGCCGATTTATCAATCTCCACCCCCAGTAAATCCAAGACCAAATCCTTAAGGCCGTGGCGGGGGGAATAGGTGCGGGCAATCTTACTGGCAATTTTGGTGCAAAAGACAGGATGAACGCGGATGCCCAAGTGGTAACGCAACGTCGCCAAATCAAAGCGGGCATAGTGAAAAATTTTGGTAATGCGGGGGTGCTCTAGGAGTTGCTGAAGGTGGGGGGCTTCCGTTTGCCCGCGAGCAATCTTGACTATTGCCACTTGTCCCTGCGGATCACATAGCTGTACAAGACACAGGCGATCGCGGGGAATATTCAAGCCCATGGTTTCTGTATCCACGGCCAATTGATCGGCCTGGAGAAAGTGGGCCAAGGCAGTGGCACTTAAATCGGAGTCAAAACACTCTAGGGGAAAATCCAAATCCATGACTTGCTCACAACCTCTCTCATAAATTAGGCGGGGGGGACTTCTGAGGACGATTCCTTAGACACATCAATGCGCTCCAACTGCCAGAGAATTTGGTTACTTTCACGGCGCACGCGGGAGATCTGCCAATTGCGCCATGTCCATTCTTCACCCCGACTGGTGACGGCACTGGTATGCACATCCATCAATTCTGCCAATTCTGCGCTGGTAATCAAGTACTTACCGGCCGCCAATTCATCGGCAATCCGCAGTGTCACAATTAATTCTTCAAGGCGGGCGCGGCGCTCAGACCAGGGGGGCGATTTTCCCCCTAACCATTCACCGTCACCATCGACCCCTAAGGATGGCTGCACCATAGGTTTTTTCCCGTAACTGACATTGCTCCAAAAATCTTAGCGAGAAATGATGAGGTTTAGTCCACTTTGGCGATCGCCAGCCGCCGCGAGGATAGGGCTAGAATAGTTTTTAAGATTTGTTAATCAATCCGAGCGCCATGACGGTAACTTTGACCCCTGCATCTACCCTCTACGATCAAGTCACCACGATCGCCCGCCGCCTTGGTATTGAGAAATTTGACCTTGGTGGCTCCCATGTAGATGAGGTTAGTGTCCAGGTGCAGCAGGGGGAACCCAAACAGGTGAAGGCCTCGCAGCGATCGGGCATCACGGTACGG
>NZ_CALGOG010000066.1:0-45649 GCF_937958135.1 uncultured Thermosynechococcus sp.
GAGTACTGTTTGCCGCCGTTGGCAAACGTCGCTAGCTCGTACTGGGTCTTAGATCGTTGCACCTTGCCACTGCCGTCATAGGCCCAAGATGATGTGCCTTTGGGGGAAACGTAGACAACCTTGCCCCCCTCCTCTTGGAACATCACCAGGCGGCGGTGCAGCCAACTGTGAAACTTTTGCTTCAGGCTTGACCGCTTTCTGCCGCCTTTGGGACGCCAGCCCTTGAGATCTTCAAAGACGATCGTGCTGGCTCCAGGCTCCAGGGCGAAGTTGACAAGTTGCCGCGACACTTGCTGAGCAATGTTGGCGTTGATGCCCCTCACCTTGCGATAGGGAGTTTTGGCGAAACCACGGTGCAACGTTTTGGTCTTTCTCGCCTTTTGGCGAATGATATTGGCCTGTTTGTCGCGACGGTCTATGTCAGAGGACGGATGGATGAATTTCCGAGCCAATACAGTGCCGTCAGGGCAAACAATTGAAGCTGTGGCTAGGGTGTTAATCCCTATGTCCACACCACAAACCACATCACCCTCCCAAGTCGGTGGAGTGATGCTAAAGGGCACTGCTAGGTGGCAGTGCTTCTCTGAAATCGCTAGGTAGGGCGACTTCATTGCGCCGGTTAGGTGCCGTTTTCGCTTGCTAGCAATGGGCACCTCAGCCCAAACCCAATCAGAGCCGTTCCATACCTTAATGGAGGCCACCAGTAAGTCGTCGTCGAACTTAACCGATTGCCCTTTGTAGAGGGCCGGGTAGCACCCTGCCTCTACGTTAAAGACAGGTGGCTTTGCATCACGGCGGTTTCTCATCCCTACTTGCCAATCCCGGTATCGAGTTAGGTAGGACGAAACCTGACCCTTCACAAATTCAATTGCCGCCCGCCTTAGGGAAGACGGGAACTTGTAGAACCGTGACTCGAAGTAGCGGTACTTTGGCAACGGGTTCTTACTGGTGCGATGGATTAGCTTCTCTACTGCTGCACAAAAACTGGGGACGGCTACCAGCTTAGGCCGATGAGCCATGATCACATAGCTCAGCGCTTTGCAGTAAGCTCGGTACTGATCAATCGTTGCCAGAAGGCGAAGTCTTACTTCTGGCGATGGATCTAAGCCCCACTTGTCAGTGCGTACAATAGCTTTACCCATATTCAAGATGTTAGGGCATAGAGCAGGAATTTACTACCCTAAAAACCAGAAATCATAGGGCTTACAGGCTTTGTTACCCTCTGGTTTTGTCAATGAAGTATCGGCATAAATGCCTGACCGCAGAGATGCTTGGGTTAGGGGTGCTATTCCGTGACCTTCTGGTGAAGTGGGGCCGGGAATTGATTGAGTTCGGCGGCGAGGTTGATCCAACGGTTCGACTCTCTGACTTGGTGAAAAACTTGAAGTCAGTATCAGCCCGGAAGAGGCGCCAAGAGTTTGCTGAACAGCTCCGTCCTTATTACTGGAAACCCTATTTCTGGAATCGAGCCTATGGGCTGAGAGCCAGCATTGAAACTCTCTTGAAGTACATTCAGAATCAGGATGATCCGCGTAAACTCCGCCCGCCGCTAACTAGTGAATGACACTTCGCGTTCATTCGTAGGATGCGCGGCGGCATTGCTCAAGGCGGGGGGAATTCTAGTAGTTGCCGTGGAACCAGCGGGACGATCGCCGGCAGCCCTTGAACTTCTGGGAGCACCTAATCCTGTGTTTGCCAGTATGGAGGCCCTTTCTCAACCCAGGGAGCAAACCCCTAGGACAGGGAAGACACCCCCCGCCAGCGGCCAGTAATCTGCCTTCAGGGTTGAACAGAGAGGGGCTGGCAAAGCAGTGACCTTGAACTGAGCAGAGGTTTGCGCCACAATTGGACACAATGGCTCCCTGGGAATAGTTTTCAAAAACAGTCCTCGGCGCGGTTGCCCTCCCCTCTCAAAAATCTTAAAAACATGACCCCTCCCTCTCCCGTGACCAGTTTTGGTAACTCGCCCTCCCCCGATCCCCAACTCATTGATGCCTGTGTCCACTGCGGGTTTTGCCTTGCCACCTGTCCCAGTTATCGAGTGCTGGGCACTGAAATGGACTCCCCTCGTGGCCGTATTTACCTCATGGATGCCATCAATGAGGGACAAGTGCAACTTGGGGAGGTCGTACAGCACTTTGATGCCTGCTTGGGTTGCTTAGCCTGTGTCACCACTTGTCCGTCGGGGGTGGAGTACGATAAGTTGATCGCCGCCACCCGTGTCCAAGTACAGCGCCATTATCAGCGTCCTGTGGGCGATCGCCTCCTGCGCTGGTTTATTTTCCAAACACTGCCCCACCCTCGGCGGTTGCGTGCCCTCCTTTGGCCGCTCTGGCTTTACCAAAAACTAGGCTTGGCCAACCTCGAAAAGCAATTGGGACTCCTCAAGCGCCTGCTACCCAAATCTCTGGCAGCCATGTATCAACTGCTGCCGCCCCTTTCGGCAAAAACATTTCGGGATCGCTTTCCTGAAGTGGTGCCTGCCCAAGGAAAAAAACGCGGACGGGTGGGGGTCATTCTCGGCTGTGTGCAACGGCTCTTTTTGCCTGAAGTGAATGAAGCCACAATTGCCGTTTTAAGTGCCAATGGCTTTGAAGTGGTGTTGCCCCCCCAACAGGGGTGCTGTGGTGCCCTGCCCCACCACCAAGGGGAGGAGGAGCAGGCAAAAAGCCTCGCTCGCCAGATGATTGACTGTTTTGCTGCCGCCCAGGTGGATGCGGTCTTAATCAACGCCTCAGGTTGTGGCCATACCCTCAAGGAGTATCCTCGCCTTTTGGCGGCTGATCCCCACTACAGCGATCGCGCCCGTGACTTTAGACAAAAGGTGGAGGATGTCCAAGTTTTCTTGGTCAAGCAGGGTTTGGTGACACCTCTACATCCTCTGGGCGATCGCCCCCTGACCTTGGTCTATCAGGATGCCTGCCACATGCTCCACGGTCAAAAAATCCGCCTTGAACCGCGTCAACTCCTGCGGCAAATTCCCCAAGTGCAACTGCGCGAACCGCTCGATGCAGCACTGTGCTGTGGCAGTGCGGGGGTTTACAACATTCTCCAACCCGAAGTAGCAGCGGAATTGGGGCGCCAGAAGGTGCGTCACCTTCTCAATACTCGGCCCGATGTCATTGTCTCAGCAAATGTGGGCTGCACGCTGCAATTGGGTCAGTATCTCCGAGAGCAGAGTAGCCCGGTGCCCATTTACCACCCAATGCAGCTACTAGAGTTGGCCAGTCGTGGTGAGAAGTTACCCGCTTAGGCAATGTCGGGGGGTACCCCCAGGATGGACTGCACCTGAGCCAGCAGCTTCCCGCGTTCCACTTCCCAGCCCCGTTGACCATTGGTTTCTAGGATAATAAGGCTGTCCACCGGCTCTGCAGCCAACAGTTGAAACAAAAGGGGAATAATCGGCATTGGCACCGGCAGCAGAGATGTATCACCGGCCTCTTGAGCCATTGCCTCACTGCCATAGGCATAAATGACGTTCTTTTCCCGATGGGGCGGGCGCTGTTCCTCAAGGGTAATTACCTGCCACTGCCCCTCGCGGGTTTGGAGAACGTAGTAGAGGGTTTGGCTGTAGCGCTGGGCTTCCGCGTAGAGGATAGGGGCGATCGCTTGGACTGCCCCCTTGGTGGAGTCATCGGGAGCGTTGGCAATGAGTTCATCCAGCTGGGCGAGTAAGTCCACAACGCCTCCTTGGGAGGTTATTAAAGAACTATTCCTTAGCCTCAAGGGCATCGAGATCTAGGGCACGGGAGCCACCTGTACTTAAAATTGTCAGCACTTTCCCCAGTTGATGCCACACTAAAAGGGCAGTCGCGATCGTCAGCACAAAGGCAATTACCATACTCACAGCGGCGCTGAAACCGTAAGTCCACAATCCCGCCATCAGGAACAGCCAGATGCCGATGGAAATGCCCAAGTAGGGCAACTGCAGGCGGGAACCGCGCAATTGACTTAAAACGCGAGTGGAGCGACTGCGGTTCCATTCTTGGACACTCTGCTTGAGGGTGGCTTCAAAAGCTTTACCACTGGTCAACCCCATAAAAATACCAGCCAGTAGCAAGACAATCGGTGGATCAAACACGGGATACCTAATCCTTCTTAGACGCTCAAGGACAGTTGACAACCACTTTCCAGCCTTAACTGGCCACCGCCAAAGAATTGCTTTCTTCCTCTTTACCTAGCGTGTGGGACACAGAGGCCTTGAGGGCTTCCCATGCCACATCAATCAAGAAGAGGGGGCGCAGCTCAGACTTGACCAAATTCCAAAGGCGTTGCACCTCTTCGGTGTGGAGGCGGTCATCTTCGGTTAACGCTAACACAATTTGCCGCCGCAGGTACTGTCCCTCCTCCGAAAAGAGATACTGCAAGCCTAGGGTTGCCGTTGGCGCTAGGTTAAAGTGCTCATCCTGGCGGGCAATTGTAATCAGATTTTCCAGTCGTTGCCACTGAAGACGACCATCCTTGAAGAGGACATCCAACAATCGTCGCCGCAGTTGGGGCGATTCTCCTTGGAGCAGACGCCGTGCCACATAGGGATAGCTGACATCCACAATGCGGAAGTTGGGGTTGAGGCACAGGGCAATGCCCTCTTGAGTAACAAGGGAGCGAATGATCAGGGCAAACTTGGCGGGAACCCGGAAGGGGTAGGCATACATCAACTCAGAGAAGCGATCCGTGATTGCCTTGAAGTTGAATTCGCGGACACTGGAGCCAATCACCTCCTCAAACACTGACTCAAGGGCAGGGATAATCGGCTTAATATCCGTTTCCGGAGTGAGGAAGCCCAGTTTAACAAAGTCCGCTGCCAAAGCTTGATAGTCCTTGTTCACCAAATGCACAACAGCATCCACAAGGGATTCCTTGGTACTCTCCTCCAGTTGATCCATCATGCCGAAGTCAATGTAGGCGATCCGACCATCGGACATGGCAAAGAGGTTCCCTGGATGTGGATCTGCATGGAAAAAGCCAAATTCTAACAGTTGCCGCAGACCCGAAATGACGCCAATACGAATTAGCTCATCGGGATTGACCCCCGCCGCCAGCATGCAGTCAGTACGGGTGAGCTTAATGCCGTGAATCCATTCCAAGGTTAGCACGTGCTCACTGGTGTACTCCCAGTAGATTTTCGGTACCTTGACCGTGGGATCATCGCGGAAGTTAGCGGCAAATTTCTCAGCATTGCGCCCTTCATTGAGGTAGTCAATTTCCTCGTAGAGCTTACGGCCAAATTCATCCACAATGTCCCGCAGATCGTGGCAAAGGTTAATGGGGAGCCAAGGTTTGACCCACTGCACCAAAAGCCGAATTAAAAATAAATCACGGGTAATTACGGGCAAGAGATTGGGGCGCTGTACCTTGACGGCCACCTCTTCGCCACTGTGGAGTTTTGCTCGATAGACTTGACCGAGACTAGCAGCCGCCACCGGTTGGGGTGAGAATTCGGCAAAAATATCCCCCAAGTTTAAGTGCAGATCTCGCTCAATGATGGCAATGGCAATCTCATTGGCGAAGGGGGGCAGTTTGTCCTGCAGCAGGGTGAGTTCTTCGAGGTAGTCAGGGGAAATGAGATCGGGGCGGGTGGAAAGGGCTTGACCCACTTTGATAAAGGTTGGGCCTAGGCGAATTAGGAGTTTGCGCAGTTGCATCGCCCGCAGGGGACGCTGAGTTTCCTGTTGACCGAGCCACTTGTCCCACTGCAACAGCAGCCAGAATGTTAAGAAGGATATTGAAACGTCCAAAAACCGCCAAATTACTTGCCAAGGGTGTCGCCAGTAGTAGCGGGCGATCGCCTCTGGATCATAACGACGATGACCAGCACTTCGGATAGCAGATACAGGGGCAGTCACAACTTTTTCACCTTATTCTCTGAAACCCAAGTTACTACAGCCCTCTCCCCTTGCCATGGGTGTTTTCACGGAGCACGTTTGGAAGCAACGTAACTGACTATCGCAATTGTGAGGAGTTCGTTGATCCCCATCCCTAGAGGAGTGGTTCTTTTTGAGTTTGCTTAAATATAGTATAGAAAACTACATATAAGCCCTACCAATTAATAAAATTCTTAACAAAAGTTTAAGATTGGAGGTTGAAGGAAGTGGGCAGCCGATTGAGCTGAATTTGAATAGGTTCTGGGGTGCGGATTTGCCGATAATGGTACCGTAGGGCATCTTTTTATTCACACCCTTCCATGGCCAACAGGATCATTGCCACATCTGTTCTTGAGGAATTGTTGGCGCGGTTGCCTCGCCTGCGATCGCAAGTGTACTTCAAGACATCGCTGACGGCGCTCTCCCACGCAATGGAGGATCAGGTTTTAGCCAATGAGGATGCGCCGATCATCATTGCCTGTTTTCAGCGGGAGCGCTTTTATCGCCAAGAAGCCCATCGGTATCAACGCATTGCCACAAAGTCTCATCATGTTTACGTCTTAGCCGCCCCCGAAACCGAGTTTGCCAACTGCTCTGGGGACTATGAAACGGTTGCCTTTGATCCTGCCGATGCCCTCAGTCAAGAATGGCATCTAACCGTCTTGGGCAAAAATTACAGTACTTGCTTGGTCTGCCGCGAAGTCCAGCGATCGCCCGCCAACCGCTTGGATGTGTTGCCGCCAATGGATGCGGCGCGTCGCTTTGAGGGTATTTGGACTTTTGATCGGCAGGTGGCAGCCACAGCCGCTGAAATCCTCCTCAACCGTATCCGCGAGTACCGCCCTGAACTAGAGGAGAAACTCAGGGAAGGTCTGGCATGGGTTGAGACCTATCGCCAGGGGGAGGGGGGCAATAGCGATCCTGCCCCCTTTGTTGATCGCCTAGTGACCTATCTTCAAGCAGGCCAGTACAAGCAAATCAAAGCCTATCGCCAAATTGCCATTCAAGAGCGCAAGGAACGCCTCACCAATGCAATTACCACGGCGATTCGCAACTCCCTCAATCCCACGGAAATTCTCACTCGCGCGGTGGTAGAGCTGGGGGAAGCCCTCAAAGGGGATCGCTGTCTGATTTACCGCTGCCGCAGCACCGATACGCGGGTGCGCATTGAGCATGAGTACACCAGTGGTGCCCTCCCCTCCTTGCAGTACCAGTACTGGCCCGTGAGTGAGCACCCCTACACCCAGCAGGCACTGGCTCATCAGCAGGTTATTCAGGTGGATGATGTAGCGGCTGATCCCCACTACGAAGCCAGCCGTTTCAAGGCACTTGATGCCGCCGAGGTCAAGGCACTCCTACTGGCGCCGGTGCTCTATCAAGGGCGGCTTTTGGGCATTGTGGAACTGCATCGAGGCGAAGCCCTGCCGTGGCACGATATGGATGCCGAGTTGGTGGAAGCGATCGCCACCCAAGTGGGGGTTGCCCTGATTCAGGCGGAGGCCTACGCAGATTTGGAGGAACTCAATGCGCAACTGGAGGCCTTGGATCGCACCCGCAGCAATCTAATTGCCATTACGGGTCATGAACTGCGCACGCCCCTTTCAACGATTCAAGTCTGCCTGGAAAGCCTAGCCAGTGAACCTGATATGGATCCAGAAATGCGGCAGGTGATGTTGAGTACTGCTCTTGCCGATGCTGAGCGCATGCGGAAACTGATTCAGGACTTCCTCACCCTCTCGCAGTTAGAAAGTGGCCGGGTGCAGTGGCGACCGGAACCCCTTCCCCTCCAAGAACTGGTAGAGCTTGCCCTCAGTAGTCTGCGCACCCCGAAGGATCAACTGCCGACAATTCGCACGGTGTTGCCTGAGGAATTGCCCTTGATCCGAGCCGATGGGGAGTGGTTGGTGGAGGTGCTCTCGAAGTTGCTTGATAATGCCTGTAAGTTTACCGAGCAGTCCGGTCAGATCTCCATTGCTGCCAAGCCTCGTCCGGATGGGCTATTGGAGGTGACCGTTGCCGACACGGGGCGGGGTATCGAGCCGGATCGCTTGGAAACGATTTTTGATCGCTTCTATCAAGAGGAAGGCGCGCTGCGGCGCTCTGTGGGTGGTACGGGGTTGGGTCTAGCCATCTGTCGCCAAATTATTACCAATTTGGGGGGGCAAATTTGGGCTGAATCGGCGGGGCGCGATCGCGGCAGTGAGTTCCACTTTACGATTCCCATTGCTGAGCCTTTTCTGGATAGGGGCTATCAAGCCCCCTAAGATAGACAACAACAGGGGGCAGCTAGCCATGAGCCAATCCTTTGCCGATGCCGCCATTGACATTTTGATTGACTTGGCCGAGCGGGGGGAAATTGATCCTTGGGATATTCAAGTAATTGAGGTCTTTGATCGCTGCTTGGCAGAGTTGGCGCGGCGGGGGGAGCCTAATCTCAGTGAATCAGGGCAAGCCTTTTTGTATGCTGCAATGCTGGTACTCCTAAAGAGCGATCGCCTAGTGGCGGTTGTTGAACCTAGGCCAGCCGAAGAAGAATTCAGGGAGCCGTCAGAGATCGGCGAAAACCAGTCCGTTAGAGTCTTACCCCCTGCCCTAGAGCAGCATTTGCATCGCCGCCCCGTAGCTCCCCCCCAACAACGGCGCCGCGTCACCCTTGAGGAGTTGATTGCCCACCTGAAAACGATGGCGGTTCAAAGCGATCGCGCCAAGGTACTGCAAGCTCATCAACCTCGCCGTCGTCGCCGTCCCACGCCCCTTAAGACAATTACCCAACTGGCTCACCAAGAAAACCTCACGGAGATAGCCGGCGAAGTGGAAAGTCTCCTTGGAGAAATGGCTCCCGCAGGCACTTGGTTAGACTTCCAAGCCCTGCTGCAACTCAAACCCGATCCCGTCGGCGTCTTTTGGGCACTGCTGTTCCTTGCCGCCCAGTCCAAGGTGGAGCTTCAGCAAGCAGACTTCTATCAAACCCTCCAGGTGCGGACTTGTGTCGCTGAGCCGATACCCCTAGAGGCCTAGGTTAGCTCTGGTAGAAACGAAAACCCCAGGGGTTTCACCCGTAGGAGTGCCTCACTTAGGGCAGCATGGAGATACCCATTCGTCGCTAAAATCCGCCCGGAGGTCAGTTGAAAAGGAGATTGATCGTAGGCAGTCACCACACCTCCAGCTTCGCGAACCAGAACCACACCCGCCGCCAAGTCCCAAGGGGAAAGACCCCGTTCCCAATAGCCATCTAGACGGCCACAGGCAATGTAGGCCAAGTCAATGGCCGCTGCACCTCCCCGCCGTACCCCTTGGCTGAGATGGGTCAGGTAGCAAAATTCGGCGTAATTATTGTCCTCGGTTTCGCGGCGATCGTAGGCAAAACCAGTAACCAAAAGGCTGTGACTTAGTTCTACAGTCCTAGAAACGCGAATCGGCTGGCGATCGCGAGTTGCCCCGAGGCCGGTGGCCGCCCGAAAGAGTTCGCGGTGAAAGGGATCATAGACTACCCCAACATGGGGTTCCCCCTCCACCAGCAAAGCCACCGACACGGCACTAAAGGGGTATTGATGGGCGTAGTTCGTTGTCCCATCCAGAGGATCGATCGCCCACAGAAATGGATTGTCCTTGAGGCCCGAAAGGCCGGATTCCTCCGCCAGTACCGCATGGTCAGGACAATGGCGACGAATCACATCCAACACCGCCGCTTCCGACCGGCGATCGGCCACTGTGACAAGGTCACCGGAGCGCCCCTTCTCTTCAATCTCACTTAATTTGCCCCAGTAGTATTGAAGGACAGCGCCCCCCGCCAAGGCTGCCTCGGTGGCAATTTCCAAATAGCGCTGCCGCTCACTTTCCGGCAGTGGACAATTCACGGCTGACATAAAGACTTAATCCTCATCGAGGGGTAGACCCAGTTGTACCCGCCCCTTGCCAAAGTAGCGACCAAATTGCAGCTCATAGACCTCGTCCTCATCTTGGGTTTCCACCTCAAGATCAGAGCGGGCGTAGCTGACACACAGGAGGGCATAACCTTTGGCTTGCAGGGCAGGGGAAAGACCCATGGCTTCGGGTTGATACACTTGGCCAGAGAGGATGCGCACTGCACAGGTGGTACAGGCGCCATTGCGACAGGAAAAGGGCAGCTCAAGGCCTTGGCTTTCAGCGAATTGCAGAATGTAGCGATCGCTGGGAACAGTAATTGTGTACGTCCGTGTGGGGGGGTCTCCCGGCTTTAGGGGACGCACGTGAATGGTCACCGTGTAGGTTTGTGGCGTACTCATGGTCTTGTTATCCTACAGCGAAAAAGGTCGTAACTACCGTCTGAAAGCATTGGTGCAAGGTCTAGCATTGCCCCTTAGTTACCATACCGCAGTCGCAACCCGCTAATGATAATGCTAGGGTAGGGACGGTTCTATCACCCACATTTGAGGGAGACCTAAAGTTATGAGTACCTTGATCTGGAGGATGCTGCCCTTGTTGTACGTACCAAAGAGGGCAAGGTTAAAATCAACCAAACCCAAGATCTAACCCTCCAGGGAGCTTTTGGGGGTTGTTAATCGGTCTATTGTTCTTCAATCCTCTCTTGGGCTGGGCTGCGGGTCTAGTGGCGGGGGCAATTTCCGGCAAATTTACCGACGTTGGCATTGATGACAACTTCATCAAAGAATTGGGACAAACTATCTCCCGCTAGCTCGGCTATTTTTACATTGGTGCGTCAAGCCACACCCGACAAAGTAATCGAGGAAATTGCTCCCTTTGGCGGCAAAGTCCTGCGCACGTCTTTGTCAAAAGAGGATGAGGCAAAGTTGCAGGAAGCTCTCAATCGAGGCAATGCCTATCCCCAGCGAAGTGACAACCTCTGGTGAACCAACGAACAGTTAGTTTGTTTTTGCTCTAGCTCTCACTCGAAATTGACTAGGATAATCTTGAGAGGCTCGGCCATTCCCTAGATACAGCCCTTTTCCCAAGGAACTTGCGCAACACTGCGAAAGCAAGTGTCGGACAACAGTCCAGTTCCTTAACCCCTATTTCAGAAAAGGGCTATCGCTGGGCATGGTGCTCACAGTTAGGGATGCCAATAGGGAGTGTTGGGGAGTGAGAACATGGTGCAGGATCAAACCAAACTAGCCACAGTGATCGGGATATTGAAACGCTTTGGCGGGCGATCGCGCCAACTCAATCGTCTAGTCCCCCTTGGGCAAAAGCAGTGGCATGCTTGTTTACCTTGGTTGCAACACTGGCAAGGGGTGGCCGGCCTCTCCCTCTTAACCTCTGTGAGTATTGCGGGGCTATCCCTATGGCTGTTGCTACGGCAACCGACAACTCCCGGCAATTGCGATTTTGTCCTTTGGCCTTTGGCATCGGCCTCCTTTCGCCTCTACTGCGCCCAACAGGCGGCGGAGCGACACACCCTTGAGGATTTGCTCCATGCCATTGATCTCATTGACGACTTGCCCCGCGATCATCCCCTTGCCTCTGAAATTAATCGTCGCTTAGAAGCGTGGTCAGATCAGGTTTTGGCCTTGGCAGAGGTAGCCTTTCATGAAGGGCAATTGAATCGGGCGATCGCCTTTGCACGACGCATTCCCCGTCAGGTTCAAGCCTATGCCAAGGTGGAAGAGCGCATTCAGCGCTGGCAAGAAATTTGGCAAGAAGGGGAGGCCATTTATCGGCGCGCCGAAGCCGCCTTAAAAAACCTTGCATGGCGAGAAGCCTTTCAAATTTCCCTCCAATTGCAATTTGTGGACTGTCGTTATTGGGCACAGGAGCAGTTTGGTGCCTTTAATGAGCGGATTATCCGTGCCCAACGGGAAGACCGGCAGTTGGATGAAGCCCGCGCCCTTATGGCACAGGGGGGAGCCGATCGCTTGGCCGCTGCTATTGAAATTGTGCGGCGAATTCCCCCTACCAGTGATATTTATCCCGGCGCGCGGCGATTGCTCAATGAGTTGGGTGAACAGTTACTTACCTCAGCAGTGGTGGCGTTGAATCGCCATGACCCCCAAGAGGCAAGGCGAATTGCTGGTTTAATTCCCCGTGATGTCAGGAGTGCCCGCAGCGCTGAGGATTTGCTGAAGTTGGCAACAGCAGAAGAATTTGCCCAAGCGGGGATGGGAGAGGATATTGATCGGGCGATCGCCCAAGCACGAACAATTACCGCAGAACGCCCCCTCTACTTTGAAGCTCAACAGGCGATTCGCCGCTGGCAAGCGGATCTAAAAGTCCTGCATACCCTCGCAGAAGCCCAAGCCATTGCCCGTGGTGGCACCCTTAATCACCTTCACCTTGCCCTCAACAGGCTCAACATTCCTTTGGTGGACGCCAGTCCCTACCGCCAAGAACAAATCCGCGATCAGCGACGGCTGTGGCAACGCCAAATTGAGATTGCCGAGGATCAACCGCTCATTGATCAAGCCAATGCCCTTGCCCGTCAAGGCACTCCCGAAGCCCTGCTGGAAGCTCGCCAACTCCTTGAGCAAATTCGCCCCCGGCGTGCCCTCTATCAAACGGCTCAAAATCGCCTCAAAGAACTCTTTCCCCCCCTTGTAACTCAAGCGGTCGGCTGGCAGCCTGATGCGGATACAGTCCGTCTCGATGAAGCCCAGCGCCGTGCTCGGGGAGGGCGCGATCGCGACTTTGCCGCTGCCATTGCCATTGCCCAAGAAATTTCCCCAAACTCCAGTGTCTATGCCGCCGCCCACCAGTTAATTGTGCAGTGGGGCAACAACATCCTAGAACAAGCGCGCTATTGGGTGGGGCGGAACAACCGGCAGGCGATCGCCACCGCTGAACTCATCCCCCCCACGCATCCCCTCTACCCAGAGGCAAGGGAATTGATCCGCGTTTGGCAAGAGGCGGAACCAGAGAAGCCTTTTTAGCAGCTTTTATTGGTTCGCGGGAGCTTCCACAAGCCGCACCCTTTTGGCAAGACCGATCGCTTGCAGTGCCCGAATCGTGATCCACGTAATATCAAATTCCCACCATTGCAGACCGTGACGTGCCGAATGGGGATAGGTGTGGTGATTATTGTGCCAGCCTTCACCAAACGTAAGCAGGGCAACCCACCAGCAATTTGTGGAGCGATCGCCCGACTCAAACGTGCGATAGCCAAACCTATGGGTGGCACTATTGACAAACCAAGTGAGGTGATACACCAGGACAAGGCGGACAAAGATGCCCCAGACCACAAAAGGCAGCCCACCCCACAGATACAGCAAAACCCCTAAAACCACTTGAAGGGGCAGGAAATACCGATTCAAAAACCGATAGACAGGATCAGTGTTAATGTCCTTGGTGAGGCGCTCTACCTCTGCCTTAGCGGGCACTTCTTGGAGCATCCAGCCCATATGTGACCACCAAAACCCCTTTTGGGAATTGTGCTGATCCAGTTCTTGGTCAGAGTGGAGGTGATGATTGCGGTGGAGGCCAACCCATTCAATGACACCCCCTTCACAGGCCAAGGTACCGCAAAAGGCAAAGAAATATTCCAGCCATTTTGGACACTGAAAACTGCGATGGGTGATAAGGCGATGCCATCCTAAGGTAATCCCCAGACCCCCGGACACCCAATAAAGGACAAAACAAAGAAGCACTGCCGACCATGAAAACAGTTCGGGCACAAATGCCAGCAATGCTCCCAAATGGACAATGCCCATAAAAAAAATCACCCCCCACTCGGGACGCTGGGGGCGTGAAGGCAACGAAGAAACAGATGTCATAGAACTCTCAAACGCATTGACAAGCCCCGCCGGACTTACAGCTAGCCCGATTGAGGCATCAGGTTGTGAATGCCTTTGCGGCTCGGCCTCAAGAGAAACCTGTAGCTTAATTGGCAAATCAGCCAACCCTTAATTTTATTTTTGCCGAGATTAGAGAGCACGTCAAGTGAAATTTGGATCGGTTATCCACCAACATCTAAGCCCCCTGACACCTGATCAAAATCCCAAGCTGGAACGACTCAAACAAGTACAGAGCCAGACCAACCCTTAGAAATTTTAGGATCCCTACTTGTGCGAACGGCAGTGGGGCACTGTGCGGGAAGATTATTCCGCCGACGGCAACGCTTGAGAATATGTTTCCCATGTTCAGGCGCGATCTCAAGCCTACTGGGGGGATGAAGATGGCCTCGGCGGCATTTGTGATGCCCGACAGCAGCTCTGTTTTGCCCTTGCCCTCCGATACCGCAATACTTGGAAGTGGACACCGGCGAAGGTTCTCGCCAAACCCAAACTCAAGCAAATGAACGCAACACTGTTCTACGAATACTTTCACGGGGATAGTGGTGTAGGACTAGGTGCGAGTCACCAAACGGCCTGGATGGGGCTGATCGCACAAATTATCATGGCGCTGAATGTTTTCGATGCCGAGGAGGTCCTGGAAATAAGGATACTTAGCCGTGGTCTGGAAACAACTCGCGGCGTTGATCAGCGCCAGCTCGCACCTGCTTAACAATCGCCCCTTTTTTTGATTTCTTGATACCGAAATTGAACAACGGCTGCAAAAACCCTAAACCTCGGTAACCCTAGCTGATTTTGGATATATTAAAGTATGCCAATATACTAGTAAATTTCCGTAAAATTACTGAGCAGTTGACACGCACTGTCCTCTACATTGGTAAAACAAAGGGAGGGATGTGGCTAGATTCAAATTGCTACTGCTTTCAACATTCATTGATTGAATAAACAGAGCATTTATATTTTGCAACGAAAGCAGGAGACATGTTAAACTGGTTTACAAAAGTTCATATTCCCCTCCTGTTCCACTTTGGCCGCGTTTGAGGTTTAGATTATGTCGCTCACACCCATGACTCGTTACTACATTCGCCGTCTGCTTGCAGAGCGAGCTGAATCCCTTGGGTTAACCGTGAGTAGCACCGAAGATCACAGTCAAGCCTTTGCCGATCAACTGGCGCGTCTAGAGTCCTTAGCAGCAACCAAGTTGGCAGAGATTGATTTAATTGTTCGGATGCACCAAACCCTCAGCCGCAATGGCCAAACCTACAACCGCTACCTTGCCAATTTAGAACAAAAGCTCTTTGCCATCATGGGTCTAGGGGGGCAAGTCTGCGAAGAATTGACAGAGATCACCCTGCCTCAGCTCGAAGAGACCAAGGGTACCGCAGCAAAAGTCCTCACCTTGGCTGAAGTGCTAGAACACTTTAATAAAGTTGGTGATATTGCCCAGAAATACCTTGGCAAAATGATTGTGGCCAACTATTGGCGGGGTACTCGTCCCCACAGCAGTTGGTTTGCTGACTTTACAGTAACCAATGAAGGTCGTGTGGTTTATCAATCGTACCAGTCCACCCATGATGTGTTCCTTAGTGAGGAGCAGCTAGAGCATTTGCAAAGTTGGCTAGAAGCATTTATTCGCCAGTGCCAGCGAGTGCTGCCCCAATTCACGAAACAACTGCAAAAAGCAGGGGTACGGGAAACGGTTCTAGCTTAGAAAAGGGCGGTATGCGAATTGTCTTTGCGGTTCTCTGGCTGGGATTGATTGTCTATAGCTTTGGTTTTGCACCCCCAGATCACCCGCAGACACTGGTGCTGATTCAACGACTAGCTACAGGAGACTGGCAGGGCATTAACCCCCTAATTGTCAGTCTTTTTAATCTTATGGGCGTGTGGCCACTGATTTATACTGCATTACTGGTCGTGGATGGCCAAGAACAGCGATTTCCAGCGTGGCCATTTGCTGTCTTGAGTTTTGCCGTGGGTGTGTTTGCCCTATTACCCTATTTCATCCTGCGCCGGCCGGCACCGATCTTTACAGGAGAAATCAATAGAGGTGTACGCCTTGGGGAATCACGAATTACGGCCACTGGCATTGGTCTATTGGCTGTGGGCTGCCTTGGTTATGGTTTGATCGCAGGCAATTGGGCAGACTTTTGGCAGCAGTGGCAAACCAGCCGCTTTGTCCATGTGATGACCCTTGATTTTTGTCTGCTATCGCTATTGTTTCCATTCCTTCTCGTTGATGATTGGCAGCGGCGGGGTATAGAGAATTCGCCGTGGCGGTGGTGGAGTGTTGTGCCCTTACTGGGAGCATTGGGGTACTTACTTTTGCGTCCACCTTTAATTCTCTCGAAAAAAAGTGTGGCATGATACAAAAAAATGCCCCTGAATTGGTTTTACTCATCTGTCAATGCTGAACTCTACACCCAGAGCGAGATTCACCGGCGTTGAGAGAGTTGTGTTGTTGGGGGGATAGGAATGCCAACAGCACCTCTGCGATCGCTACGCCATCCATTGAACCACCATGGATTGACACACGACTCATGAACAAAGATCAACCCTTGGCACCCGTCTTTCGCCACATGGCCAGTGGCTTGTTTCCATCCACAACTGAAACCTACGAACGTGGGAAAACCATTTTCTTTCCAGGGGACCCAGCAGAAAAGGTTTATTTTCTCTTCAAGGGCGCAGTGAAGCTCTCCCGAGTGTATGAAGCAGGTGAAGAAATTACGGTGGCACTGCTGCGGGAAAATACGGTGTTTGGCGTGTTGTCCTTGATTACGGGCACCCGCTCCGATCGGTTTTACCATGCGGTGGCATTTACAAATGTGGAACTATTGGCGGTTCCCATCGAACAGGTGGAAAAGGCAATGCACGAGGATGCAGAGTTGCTGATGTTTATGATTCAGGGGTTGTCATCGCGCATCTTACAAACGGAGATGATGATTGAAACCCTTGCCCACCGCGATATGGGATCTCGCTTGGTCAGCTTTTTGCTGATTCTTTGCCGTGATTTTGGCATTCCCACCAGTGCTGGCATAACCGTGGATTTAAGGCTTTCCCATCAGGAAATTGCCGAGGCCATTGGTTCGACGCGGGTAACTGTGACGCGTCTATTGGGAGAACTGCGAGATCAAAAATTGATCTCAATCCACAAAAAGAAAATCACAGTCCACAATCCCCTCATGCTGAGCCAGCAGTTTACCTAAGGGTTGGTGGTTGTCACCAGTTGACCATAGTCCAGTTTAATCAGGCGATCGGCGACATCAAAGTAGCGATCGTCATGGCTAATCACAAACACCGTTTTGCCCTGGGCTTTTAGCTCTGGCAGAAGTTGGCGGTAAAAAATCTCCCGAAAGAGGGGGTCTTGATCCGCTGCCCATTCATCAAAGAGATAGGCGGGGCGATCGTCCAGATAGGCCATCAACAAGCCCAAACGCTTGCGCTCCCCTTGGGAAAGAGAGGTTGTGGAAAAGCGGTTACCTTCCAGGCGGACTTTGTGGCTCAAGCGCAATTTCTCAAGATAAGCGGGAACTGCTGCCAAGCGTTCGGGGGATTCAATGCCCAAGAGTGAGTCAAAAAGATAAAAGTCACTAAAAACTGTGGCAAAGTGTTGGCGATACCATTCATAGTCTTCAGGCTGCAAACAGTGATCATCCACCCAAATTTCCCCCTGATCGGGAATGTAGAGTCCCGTAATAATTTTGGCGAGGGTAGATTTGCCACTGCCATTGCCACCCACAATAAACAGGAGTTCGCCAGCTTGGACGGTCAAACTTAAAGGCCCTAGGGTAAACGTTGCCGGTTCGTCCTCACGGTTGCCGTGGTATTGATGGCGAATCTGTCGCAGTGAGAGGGTTTTCCAGCCCAAGGGGGGGAGTTCCCCACGACCCTCAATGTCTTGGCGGGGATCTCCAAGGTTCAGGTGCAGGGATTCCACTTTTTTTAAGGCAACGCTGGCACGACTAAAGATAGGAATAGCATCAATTACCTGTTGCATCGGCAGCATTAGATAAATAATCGTCAGAACATAGCCTGAGAGAACCGTTGGTGTGGCTTGGAGCAAATGGGGCAGCGTAAAGAGAAAGAAGCCAATCGTCACAAACAACAGCAACTGTCCCCAACTGGCAGCAATGGCAAAGACCATGTACCCTAGTTCGTTTTGCTGCCGTGTTTTCTGAGCAGTGGGTTCTAGCTCCCCATAAAAGAAAGCCAAGCGCCGTTGTCGGTTGAGCTTGAGTTCTTTGTTGCCTTCAGTCAGTGTCCGAAAGTGTTGAAAGAGGTGATCCTGTTGCTGCCGCGCCTGCTCTAGGAATTTTCGTGCTCTGCCCGCTAGAAACAAGTAGCTGCCAGTACCGATGGCAATCAAGGCAACAAGAGCAAAAAAGAGGGGCGGCGACAACCAGCCCATGTAAATCAGACAGCCAATGACAATGGCAATGGCATTAAAAAGATTGGGCAGGACGGAAAAGGAACGGGAGACGGCGTCCACGTCTTCTGTCAGCGTCGCAAGGAGTTGAGGATGACCAATGGCTTCTAAGTGGCGTAGGGGTGAGGCGAGAATCTGACGACTGAGGAGGAGACGCATTTCATAGACCGCCTGTTGGGCAGCCCGCACCAGCAGAACTTGGGAGCTAAAGTGAGTGACTAGTAGAAGTGTGCCGAGGAGAATAAATCCCCAAGGCAAGAGCTGTTGTAGGACAGGGGTTTTCTGGAGAGCCGCATTAATCAGGGCAATGAGGGCAGCCGTGCTGCCACCGTTGAGAAGCCCAGCGATCGCTGCTGCAACAATCGTCGGCCAAGCCGCCTGTAATAGAATCCGAAAGAGCTTCACGACTCTGTGGTCTCATCAGGGGCGGGGGTGGACTCGGACTCTTCGAGATTTAACTTGGGAATAAAACTGGGGCGATCGGCATTTTCCCACCCGAGGGGACGTTTCGAGTTGTACCAGGCAACAAGGCCAATACTCACCGCAGCCACAAGACCCAGCAGCAACACCCCATAAAAGGGGACAAAGTTACCAGTCCCCACGGTAAAGCTAATCCCCAACAACCCCATGATTTCCCTCGTTAACATATAGAACACCACTATATCAATGCAGCGACTGCTTTGAGAATCCTTGGCGTTGGAAGCGGCTGTGTTTGCTAAGGTACAGTACAAGATAAGGAAGTTTTGCTGATCCGGTGCGCGGCAAGTTCCGCCGTACCGCTGCGCGGGCGCAAGCCAACAGGCCGGGTAGGATGTCAATGTAGTCCCTCTTTTCATCAATTAACCATGAGCGATCGCGCCCTTCGACCGGCTGTTGTGGCTGCTGTGGAGCCTGGTTCTATTGCCGCTGAGTTGGGATTTGAACCCGGAGACGCTTTGGTGGCCATTAATGGCGATCGCCCCCGCGACTTGATTGACTATCGGTTTCTCTGTGCCGAGGAATACCTCACCCTCGAAGTGCTGGGCAAAGACGGCCAAACCTACGTCCTCGAAATTGAAAAAGACATTGATGAAGACTTAGGACTGGAGTTTACCACGGCCCTTTTTGATGGATTGATGCAGTGTAACAATCGCTGTCCCTTTTGTTTTATTGATCAGCAACCCTCCGGTAAACGGGAGAGCCTCTACGTCAAGGATGATGACTACCGCCTTAGCTTTCTCTATGGCAGTTACATTACCCTGACAAATCTGCTGCCCTCGGAGTGGCAACGCATTGCCCAACTGCGTCTTTCTCCCCTGTATGTCTCTGTCCATGCCACAGTGCCCAGCGTTCGCCAGCGCTTGCTGAAAAATCCACGCGCCGGGGAAATTCTCCAACAAATTCGCTGGTTTCAAGAGCAACGGCTGCAACTTCATGCCCAAGTGGTTGTCTGTCCGGGCATCAATGACGGGGAATGCCTTGAGCAAACACTGCGGGATTTAGCGCAGTTCTATGATCCGGAGGAACCAACCGTGCTTTCAGTGGCAGTGGTGCCCGTGGGGCTGACCCGCTTTCGCCCTCCTGAGGATGAACTGATTCCTGTCACCCCTGACCATGCCCAAGCGGTCATTCAGCAGGTACAAAGGCTCCAACAGCACTTTGAGCAGCAGTGGCAAACCCCCTTTGCCTGGTTGGCGGATGAATGGTTTTTGATTGCTGGCTGCCCCTTACCCCCTGCCGCCCACTATCAGGAGTATCCTCAACTCAGTAATGGCGTGGGCACAATTCGCCTGTTTTTAGAAGAGTTTGACCTTCACGCCCAACAGCTTCCCCAACGCCTACCGCAGCCACGCCATCTCAGTTGGGTGGTGGGCAATGCGGTAGAACAAGCCTTTGCACCCCTAGTGGCTCGCCTTAATCAGATTGAGAACCTGCGCCTTGATCTGTATGCCCTTGCCAGTGACTATTGGGGACAGCAGATGTCGGTCACGGGTCTGTTGACCGGCCATGATTTGATCTATCACCTAAAGGGCAAGCCCTTGGGCGATCGCCTACTGCTGCCCAGTCTCATGCTCAAGCACGATGAAGCAGTCTTTCTTGATGATGTGCCCTTAGCCACGGTGGAGGAGGCGCTAGAGGTACCAATTCAAGTGGTCTCCGGTGGCGCGGCAGGGATTATTGCCGCCTGTACCCATCCCTAAAATGGCCGATCTTGCCCCTTGGGATCCCCGCGACCTATAATGACTGGATGCTGTTCGCTGCACACCCAACACTATGGTTGCCACCTCGTCCCGTCCGATTCGCATTGGTTCCCGCAAAAGTCAACTGGCTCTTGTGCAAACGGAATGGGTACAGGCGCAACTCCAAGCTCGCCATCGCGATCGCGCCTTTGAGGTGGTAACCATGACTACCCAAGGGGACAATATCCTTGATGTCGCTCTTGCAAAAATTGGCGATAAAGGACTCTTTACCAAAGAGCTAGAACTTTCAATGCTGCGGGGCGAAACTGATTTAGCCGTCCACTCTCTCAAAGATTTACCCACCAAGTTGCCGGAGGGCCTAGTTTTGGGCGCGATTACCCAGCGGGAAGACCCAGCGGATGCCCTTGTCTTGGGGGCGAAATGGACCGGATATACGATTGAGACCCTCCCCCCAGGCACGGTGATTGGTACTTCCTCCCTGCGCCGCTTGGCCCAACTGCGCCACTCCTATCCCCATCTGACGTTCAAGGATGTGCGGGGGAACCTGAATACCCGCCTTGCCAAGTTGGATGCCGGGGAATACGATGCCTTGATTTTGGCGGTAGCCGGTCTACGGCGTTTGGGATTTGGCGATCGCATTAGCCAAGTCTTACCCGCAACGGTTTCTCTGTACGCCGTGGGTCAGGGCGCCTTGGGCATTGAATGCCGCGCCGAAGATGCCGACATCTTGGCCTTGGTCAAGACCCTCGAACATCCAGAAACAGCAGCTCGTTGCTTAGCGGAGCGAGCCTTCCTAAGGCAATTGGAAGGGGGCTGTCAAGTGCCCATTGGGGTACATACGGTGATTGAAAATGGCCAACTCACCCTCACAGGCTTAGTGGCGAGTCTCGATGGCCAACGCCTTGTCAAAGACAGTCTCACAGGGGAGCCTGCCAAGGCCGAAGAACTGGGGATGCGCCTTGCCCTAAAGCTGCGCGAACAGGGAGCCGCAGAGATTTTGGAAGAAATTTTTGCCACCGCACGTCCTGAACGGTAATTAGTTACCACGGACTGCCAACTATCGTAAAGGCAGCCCAGAAGTAAGGATGGCTCAAGGAGCGATCGCCCACCGCAAGTGCTGGGGGTAAGGGAATTGCGCCACGAATCGTTCGTAGTTCATTCCCCTTGACTGTAATATCTCCTCGCAACATGGCCAATTGAGCTTGGCGTAGTGCTTCCGCCTTGATGGGGGCTGTATTCAACTGATTGTAAAAGCCTGTCATCAAAGCCAGTGTCCCCTCATCACTGACATACCACAGACTGGCCACTACCGACTTTACTCCTAACTGCACCGACAACCCGGCAAATCCCAGTTCTGCATCCAAGTCACCTACTGCTGTGCGACAGGCACTCAGGGTCAGTAATTCCGTTTCCGGACGATACAGGCGTAAATTCCGCAACTGCAATAAATTCAACCGCCCATCAGTAAAGACAATATAGGAGTTTTCAGGAGACCCTGGCTGAAACTGAGCATGGGTTGCCAGGTGGATGATTTGATAAATTCCCTGCCGATGCTGCCGCTGCAAGTTGGGAATCGTAAAGTCAGCATTGAGGAACTCCGTACCCCCCCCTAAATCCTTAGTAATTTGGTCTAGTTCTATGGGTACAGCGGGTAAGGGAGATTGGTCTTTGAACTCCGATGCCCCCATCGCCAGAATTTTCGCCCGTTGAATGTTGCGATAGCGCCTATCCGTTAAGCTCATGCTGGGCACGAGTGCCAGATTAAAACGTTCAATCAAAAAGCGTTGACCATCATGGAGCGCCGATAGAGGGACAGTCCGCAGGCCACTGTCAAGGACAAAAACCAAGGTTTCAATGCCTTGGGCATCCAATTGAGGTCGCAAAGGAGCGATCAACCATTGATAAAGTTGCTGGGATGCAGGTAGGTAGGCACGAGTATTGACCAAGCGTGGGTCACGAATACTATTGGTAAACTGGTTCGCCGTTTTTAGAAGCTGCTCCCGCCCAACTGCCCGCACAGGTGCATAAATCGTCTCTCCCTCAGGCGTCACCATCATCAAATCCAGTTGGGTAGGGCGTGCCAGTGTATAGATGACGGCTGGCTTCTTACCTGTTTGCTTGGCAATTTCATTTAGAGCAGCTTGCAAATCCTTGATCGATAGCTCTGGCTGGTTACAAAGCCGACCCAAGTAACTTGTTATCTCTTGGCAACCTCGTTGGTCTAGAAGAGGGATAGCACGGCTTGGATTGTTCCTTGCTAAAGCAATTTCAATCTCTTTTGTTGAGAGAATAGGAACCGGGAAGCCTGTGACTTCAATCGAGGGGAGGGTAACTGAGGGCGGAGGTTGCAGCAAATTATTGTAAGAAGGACTAGGTTTAGAAGGGTAAGAAGGAGGAGGGTAATAAGTCTGGGAAGCAACAGGCAAAATCCATTTACTCGATACTAAAACTAAATTAATCCAGCAGGCTCCCGTAATACTGCCCAGAGCGTATGCAAGCAGAGATTGGAAGCGACGAGTTAACATACGGAGTTTACCTTACTAGAGGATTTAAGAACTAAAATAAGCTATTCAATACAGATCGCAACTTAAACCGGAGGGCGATCGCCGTCAGGTTATCATGGCCATTGACTTGATTTCCTAGGTCAATCAATTTATGGAGCGACTGACTGAGGGGGATACTAAAGTCGAGCATCGGGACTAGGTGGCTAATAATATGGGTCTCGAGGCAGCGATTATCGGAGAGGCCATCGGAGCAAAGTAAAACCAGCGTATCTTCTTCGATGTCTAAGTCAATCACTTCCGGGTGGATGGCCTCATTGTGGCGAGGGCCGAGGGCTTGGGTGAGTTGGTAGGCATCGGGGCGGCCATAGGCAATTTCTGGTTCGACCCCCTGCTGGATCAGACGTTGGCCCACTTCGTGATCTGTAGTCAGTTGTTGCAGCCCTTGGCGTTTAGTAAAGCGGTAAATGCGACTGTCTCCGACATGACCTAGGCGAAGATGGTAGTTTTGGACTAACGCCATCACTAGCGTTGTGCCCATGCGGCCACTACCTGTTTTTGCTTTTTGATCATTGGCGGCAAAAATGACCTCGTTAGCACGGTAAATCGCGTTGCGAACCTCCTCAGCACTGGGAAGTTCTCCCTGCCATGGCCAAGTCTGCTCGAAGTAGTCATGAACGGTTTTCGTGGCCAAGGAACTGGCAACTTCTCCTTCAGCGTGCCCCCCCATGCCGTCACAGAGAACATAGACCCCCTGAACTTCTAGTTGTTGACCGTTGGGAGTCATGCGCACCTGCTGCCGATGATTGATGAGATAGAAATCCTCGTTGTGGTGGCGATCGCGCCCGGTGTCGGTGTGGGCAGCAACATCTACTTGAACCAGTTGTCGCGGTAAGAGGGCAGTTGGTGCATCCTCAATGGCAGTGTGATCTTCCTCCACTGAGAGGGGGATGTCTGGCAGTTCATCAATCAAATCACCCCTACTTCCGCCTATCCCCTCCTCACAGTTTGGCAAAGGTTCACCAGGCAGGGTGGAAGCAAAGGAGTCGAGTAACATCTGAATTTCTGAAATTTTCTCTAAAGGCGCTGTACTCAAGGAAACTAAGAGGGGCAGGAAAACGGCTTGGCGGCGATTAGAGGCATGGGCAAACAACTCCTGCCAAACACCAACGAGACTGAGGGGTGGCGTGGGTCGTTCAAAGGTTTCCACTAAAGGCAAGGTGAAGTCGAGCTGATGCAGCCACAATTGATTGTCAGGGTTGACGGCTAAGTTCTTCACGGTGAGCAAGGAATAATGGCAGTGCCACGGTTCTAAGATTTTCCAGAGGTCGATCATGTCCTCTAGGTACTGAAAAATTTGCTTATCGGAAATGTTGTCGTCTTGCCAAACATCCTGTAGAGGGCGAGCAGTGGGATTGTAGTCGAGAATAATGCCGTGGCAATAGTTGGCCGGCAGGTTGCCGGTGGAAACGGTATCTAGCCAAGCATCGTGGATAGGGGGAATCGTTTCGGGATAGACAAGGTGCAAGGCAAGGTAGGCGATCGCCACCGCACTGAGGTTGGGGTATTGCGATTGCAGATGGGGAATAACCACACTGGGGTCGAGAATACTTAGCCCCTGTGCCCAGTCCTGAGCCGTTGCCCGCAGGGTTTCTAGCAGTGTTGGTTCCTCAGGCTGTAGATCCTGTACCAATTGGGGTAAATCACAGGCGTAACGGTGATCCCAGCGTTGATAGCGGTGTTGTGGGTCAAAAAAGGCGGCGGCATTAGGAGGATTGGTGTCCTGCTCAAACACCGTTTCCTCAGAGTTGCGGTTGGGAAGAGCCAAAATGGGGTGATTAGGATAGGCAGGATAGAGAACACCCCACCAAAGTTTGAGGTTTTGATCCGTTTGAGCGGTAGGCATTAGAGCAGGTGAGTCAGCAAAAAACGCACAGCGACGACCACACCTTGCGGTATGGGAGGGGTATCCCCTATTGTATAGCGATCGCCCCAGGACGGCCCTTCTCTATGTCCTGTTCCTGCTTTTTATCACTATTCTTCAACCATTGCCATCAAGGGAAATGATTTTGGCAACAGTGTTGAGGACACTTGACTTGCCACAGGCTGATGCAAACGGATTAACTGTGCCAAGGTTGACTTCAGTTGGGTGCGCGGCACAATCACATCCACAAAACCACATTTTTGAACAAATTCGGCAGTTTGGAAGTCATCGGGCAGTTTCTCCCGCAGCGTTTGCTCAATAACCCGCCGCCCCGCAAAGGCGATCGTTGCTTTTGGCTCGGCAATAATAATATCTCCCAACATGGCAAAGCTAGCGGTCACACCTCCAGCGGTTGGGTGTGTCAAAACAGGGATATAGAGCAGGCCGGCACTGCGATGACGCTCAAGGGCAGCAGCAGTTTTAGCCATTTGCACCAAGCTGAGCATCCCTTCCTGCATGCGGGCACCCCCAGAGGCACAGACAATCACAAGGGGAATATGCTCCCAGGTCGCGCGCTCAATCAGGCGGGTGATTTTTTCACCCACCACGCTGCCCATACTGCCACCCATGAAGGCAAAGTCCATCACCCCTAGGGCAATCGGTAACCCCTCCAGTTGGCCAAGGCCCGTTTGTACGGCATCCTTAAGACCGGTTTTCTCTTGATACTCCCGCAGGCGATCGCTATAGGGCTTGCGATCCTTGAATTGCAAGGGGTCACAGCTCACCAGATTTTCGTCTAAAGGACGCCACGTGTGCGGGTCAATGAGCTGTTGGATGCGCTCACTGCTGCTGACGCGGTGGTGATGGCCACACTCTGGGCACACCAGTTGATGGCTATGCAGATCCTTGCTGTAGATCATCACGCCACAGGCTTCGCATTTGGTCCAGAGACCATCGGCTATTTCTCGCTCTGGCTGCATGGGCGTGAGGGGGGCATCTTTGCGGCGATTTGCAAACCAATCAAATAAAGACATTGTAGAAAATTCCCTTTAACGTTCAGTTCTCAAATAGCGCGTTTGTATGGGTCTCCCCAAGGAGTGTCCACTAAGAATAATTACTTATCATCCCACTTTGTTGCATTTTTGCAATATATCGCACAAGCTTGAGAAAGTATGCAAGAGCCTGTAGGTGGATCACCGACCCAAGGGGGAAGTTCGGTGTCACAATAGGAAAGAAGTTGACAGTTTGCAGCGTAGCACTGGGTTAAATTTATGTCCATGGTTGCAGTTGTGGTGGCGATCGCTATCCTAGGAGTTCTGATTTTTGTTCATGAATGGGGGCACTTCATCGCTGCCCGCAGCCAAGGCATTCATGTCAACCGCTTTTCCATCGGCTTTGGTCCTATTCTTTGGAAGTTTCAGAGCAAGGACACCGAGTACGCCCTGCGCCTGATTCCCCTAGGGGGCTATGTGGGCTTTCCAGACGACGATCCCAATAGTGACGTTCCTGCCACCGATCCCAATCTCTTGAGCAACCGTCCGATCTTAGACCGCGCCATTGTCATCAGCGCGGGGGTGATTGCCAATCTGGTTTTTGCCTATTTGCTACTGCTAGTGCAAGTGGGCGTCATGGGAATTAGTCAGGCCACCTACCATGAGGGGGTGCTGATTCCGGCGCTTGTCCCCGAAAGTAGCCTTGTGGCCACCAAAGCAGGCATTCAGCCGGGGGATTTGGTTTTAGCCGTAGATGGCCAACCCTTGGGGGCCGATGCCAATAGCCTACCCAACCTGATGCGAGCCATTCAGCAACATCCGCAGCAACCCCTGACCCTGACGATTCAACGCCAAGGGCAGATCAAAGAGATCACCGTGACGCCAGAGGTGAGTGAGGACGGCAAAGCCCGAATTGGGGTTCAACTAGCGCCCCATGCGGACATCCATCGTGAGCATACCCTAAACCCGATTAAGCTAGTTACCGCCGCAGCAGCGGAGTTTCAGCGGGTCACTGTACTCACCCTAGAGGGGTTTCGGGAAATTTTCCAGCACTTTGATCAAGCGGCTCAACAGGTCTCTGGACCGGTGGCGATCGTGGCGATGGGGGCAGACATTGCCCGCTCCAATGCTGAACAGCTCTTTACGTTTACGGCTTTGATCAGCATTAACCTTGCTATCATCAACATTCTGCCCTTTCCGGCTCTTGATGGCGGTCAGCTACTCTTTTTATTGGTGGAAGCGCTGCGGGGTCGTCCCTTGCCCAATCGCATTCAAGAGGGTGTGATGCAAACGGGGCTAGTTTTGCTCCTCGGACTTGGGATGTTCCTCATTGTTCGCGATACCGTGAACCTCACGGGCTTGGACTGGGTGCAGCAACTCTTTTAAGTCATGGCTATTACTCGTCGCCTCTGTGCCAGGAAACAACGGGCACTGGAAATTCTCACCCGTCTTAAGCGCCTCTATCCCAATGCCACCTGTAGCCTCAATTTTGCCAATCCGTTGCAACTCCTGGTGGCTACGATTTTGTCTGCCCAGTGTACCGATGAACGGGTGAATCAAGTCACACCGGCGCTGTTTGCTCGTTATCGCGATGCCGAGGACTTTGCAACGGCGGATTTGGCCGAGCTAGAACAGTACATCAAGTCCACTGGTTTTTATCGCAACAAAGCCCGCCATATTCAAGGCGCCTGTCGCCGCATTGTCGAAGTCTATGGGGGGCAAGTGCCCAAGGTGATGGAGGATCTGCTGTCGCTGCCGGGGGTAGCCCGGAAAACTGCCAATGTGGTTCTTGCCCACGGCTACGGCATTTTGGGGGGAGTTACTGTGGATACCCATGTCAAGCGGCTGAGTCGGCGCCTCGGTTTGACTCAAGAAACGGATCCCGTGAAAATTGAGCGAGACTTAATGCGCCTGATCCCCCAACCCGATTGGGAAAACTGGTCAATTCGCTTGATTTACCACGGCCGCGCGGTTTGTCAAGCCCGTCAACCCCAGTGTGAAGCCTGTGAACTCATTGATTTGTGTGCCACGGGCAAGAAGCTCATACCCAAGTCATAGGGGATTGTAGATGACAACCTAACCGCAACTACTGGCCAGCAGCGTGTCGCTCTCTATGGCCTCACTTGGCAGCAGTAGGAAGAGATTCTCAATGCTTTGCCGCAAATCCGTGCTGCTCATTTGATTTGATTGCGGCACGCTTGAGATTACAATGCCCCTGAGGATCCACTTTGCAACGGTACTGCCACGATGATGATTTATCGCCTCAATGCCCTGACGGATAACTACATTTTTCTGCTCCACGATCCGCAAACGGGGACAGCGGCAGTGGTGGATCCGGCAGAGCCGGAGCCTGTTCTTGCCAAGTTAGCGGAATTGGGAGCAACGCTGACGGCCATTTTTAATACCCATCACCACTGGGATCATGTGGGTGCCAATCGTGCCCTGCGATCGCGCTTTCCCAATATCGAGGTCTATGGCAGCCGTGAGGATCAAGGGCGCATTCCAGAACAGACCGTCTTTCTCAAGGCGGGCGATCGCGTTCCCTTTGGCAACACTGATTTTGAGGTGCTGTTTGTTCCCGGCCATACCCGCGGCCACCTTGCCTACTATGCCCCGGAAACGGGTGACCTATTCTGCGGCGATACGCTCTTTGGCGGTGGCTGTGGACGTCTCTTTGAGGGCACACCGGCGCAAATGCTGGAGTCTTTGAACCAACTGCGGCAATTGCCGGAGAGTACGCGGGTTTGGTGCGCCCACGAATATACCCAAAAGAACCTCAGCTTTGCCCTCACCGTGGAAGCCGACAATCCTGTTCTGCAGGAGCGCTACGCCCAAGTTTGTCGCGATCGCGCCCAAGGGAAAAGCACGATTCCCAGTACGATTGGCCTTGAGAAGGCGACCAATCCCTTTTTGCGCTGTGAAGTGAGTGCCATTCAAGCAGCCGTGGGGGCCACCACACCCCTCCAGACCTTTACACGCTTGCGGGGTAAACGGGATCAGTACTAGCAATCTCGCTGATGCCAAGAGAACGGTAATCTAGTTCTATACCCCTTACCTAGAAAGTTGCCATGGCAGTTTCCTATCAGAGTCGCTTTTTTAACTTCTGGCGACGGCAATGGCAGTATTGGCAGCAGCAGTGGCAACGCCAAAAATGGCAGGTTGAAAGTACCCTTAGTGGCACGCTTCAGGTCATTGGCGCGATTCTAGCCCAGTTTTGGCAGCGGGGACTTCCCCAACTCATGGGGACGGTCTCTCAAGTACGTCAACGCCTCCTACCGAAACCCACGGCAGCTCCTCCTGCCGATGAAGCCCTGTTAAGGGTGATGTCCGCTCTCTCCCTCACAGGAGGAGAAGATGAAGCTTTGGCCGTGGCGATCGCCCCCCTTGCCCGCCCCCTGCCTTGGTGGCAGCGCTGGCTTGCCCCTTTGCACCGCTGGTTTCACCCCCCGTCTAAGACGTTACTGCCACAGGACACCCCCTTGGCACAGCGGCAACCCTTTTACCTCGCCTGCGATCGCATCGCCAAATCCCTGTTGATAGTGGATGAGGCTGCCCGTCCCTTGAAAGTCTTCACCGCTGCAGAACAGCAGCACATCGAACAACGGATTACCTATGCCCTGGCAGTGTACTATCAGCGCCTTCGGCAGTGGTATCGGCGGCGGCATCACTGGCTCTGGGGCCGGCGGGAGAGATCGCTCAAAGCAGGCTCTACCCCCCAGTTCTGTTTGGTGGGAACCTTTCTCGCGCAACTTCAGCTCACAGGAACAGGGGAAGGGGATTTAGCCTTGCCCCCCCTATCTCCCCTAGGGGCAGCTATCCAATGGGTGCGATCCCACCTCCCCTTGAGACGCAAGAACCCGCTATCTCTAAGGCGAGTCCAGGGAATTGCTACGCTCCTGGGAACCCAACAAATGGTGCTCATTGGCAGCGATAATGAAATCCTTTACACCCTTAGCCCTGCCCAACAGGCGCAAGTTCTAGCCTGGATTGAACGCCATCTCCACCCCTTCAAACTGCCCTTCCGAAATTGGCTGAGTCAACTCTCCTACTGGCTAGGGGGAGTCCAGCCGCCGCTGGGGGCAGCCGTGAATTCGCCACTATTGGCAGCTACGGATCCTTTACCTGTTTTTTCGCCAGGGGAGACGCTGCTCAGGCTAGGGAGCACATCCACAGCTCATTTGTTACAAGCAGAAACTGCGGCCACCGGTGTCCATCTGAATCCAGAGCAGCTGATTCTCGATGTGGATGCCGCTCTCATTGGCTACGAACTCCACTGGTTTGAACGACTGCTGCTGTGGTGCGATCGCCTGTTTTTGTGGATTGAAGAACACCTGATTGGCTGGGGTCGTTGGCTCTTACAACAGTGGCAGCGCCGGCGGCACCCCTAGCGCTCCTCAATCTGACGAATCGAATCGCATCCATCATTTCCTTAGAGGACTGCATATTCCCCTGTGGGCGGGAGAGTTTCGATAGGCTAGCTTTGGGATTCTATTCAACAAGATATGTTGATATGTTAAACACAGGGATACGGCGGCAAAAATTTCCACTGAGAAAGAGCGCCACGGACTGAATCATTTGCAGATCGCTCCTGTTGGGACTCAGAGCAGGGGGGCGATCGCGATCCGCAACGGCATTATCAAAATTGCCGAGGAGCAAGTTAGATACATAGGCTTCAGTGTACTGGGGATTGAGGGCGATCGCCATTCCCAGGAATGACAACTATGCCGGCGCCCCATCGGGATGCCTGCCGGCAGACGCTAGACCCACGATAGCCGATTAATCGGGGATTCTAAGCAGAGCCAAAGGACAGTTGAACCGTCGTAATTGCCTCCACCAAGGGCGATCGCAAGGCAGCCACGTACTCCGGCCAGCCAATGAGAATGGGTTGCTGGTGGGCAAGGGTCTCTCCCTGCAAACCGCTGGCATCAAAGCGCAGTGGATTCCCTTGCAAGTCGGTGCAAACCAAACCTGCCGCCGTGGCTAAAGCCAAGGGAGCTGTGGTGTCCCAAAGCTTGACCCGCTGATTTAAGTAAAGATAGAGTCCTGCTCGCCCCAAAATCACTTCGATTACCTTGAGGCCAAAACTGCCTAGAAAGCGAAATTGGACTTGAGGCAATACCCGATGAATCGCCTCCCCGTAGGTGCGGTAGTCGCGATAGCCAATCATGATCGGGCAATGGTTTTCACTGGGGGAGGGCGGGCAAACGGGTAACAGGGGGACAGGCGGCCCGCCACTGCTCATCTGAAAGAGTCCCCAGTCTTTACCACCGTAGTAAAGATGATCCAGATTGGGAGCATAGATCCAACCCGCCACTGGGCTGTAGTACTCCAGTAATCCCACCATGAGGGCATACCCTTGGCGATGGTGAATCAGATCGTCGGTGCCATCGAGGGGATCAATCAGCCAGTAGCGATTTTTCTGTTCTCGAAACACCGCTTGGGAGGCGGCATTTTCTTCGCTGATGATGCCATCTTCGGGAAACCAAGCGCGAAATTTCTGACTCAGCAGCCGATCCAAAAAGCGATCAATACTAGTGGCAAAATCTTGGCGTCCCTTTTCAATGACCTCAAAGGGTTGCTGTGCCAGTTGCCGTGCCCGCTGTCCTGCTTGGCGCAGGAGTTGATTGATCCGCCAGATTTGGCTAGCAGTCAGGGGAGGAGAAGTTGTCATTTGAGGTCTAGCCGTCCACTTTCTTTTAGTTTGGCGCTAAAGACCAGCGGCTCCTGTGGCGATCGCTGGCGTAACTGTTCGAGAATAGCAGCTTTACCCCCCAAAAACCCTGACCAACGCTGTCGCCACCGAAGTAGGAATCTGCTCAGGGTAGAATGGAAGTCTTGATCCAATCACCACTGTTCTAGCCTAGCGGGAACCAAGGATATTTGAGGATGTTTTGGACAACTCGGCGATGGCAACGCCGCTGGTCTGCTTGGTTTTATCCATGGCGGGGGATGGATTGGGTTCTCCTCATTGCCGTCTGGCTAGTTACGCTGCTGGGGGCAGTGGCCATTCACAGTGCCGAACTGCACATTGGCGAAAAGGATGGCTTCCAACATCTGGCGATCGCTGGTATTGGGACAATTTTGCTTTTTCTGCTAGCCCGCGTTCCAACCTCGGTCTTTCTCTCAGTGCACTGGTGGGTTTACGGCATTAGTTGCGCCCTCCTACTGGCTGTGAACCTATTTGGCGTTGAAGCCAATGGCGCCCGCAGCTGGCTGCCTATTGCTGGCTTTAATTTGCAGCCTTCAGAACTGACCAAAATCTCCATCATTCTCACCCAAGCTGCCCTCCTGCAGCGAGTGCCTGCCGATGGCCTCAGTGGCATTCTACGGGTGTTTGCGGCAACGGTTTTGCCCCTGGGGTTGATTTTAGCTGAGCCTGATCTGGGGACTTCGCTGGTCTTTGGGGCGATTACTTTGGGGATGCTCTACTGGGCAAATGCCCGTTTGGGCTGGATTGTGCTCATGCTTTCCCCGTTGGTGGCGGCCATTCTCTTTGCCCTGCCCCTGCCCTATGGACTCAACCTATGGCTTTGGTTTCTGTGGACATTGGCCATGGGAGTTGTGGCTTGGCAGAATCTTCCCTTGGGTTGGATTGGGGCGATCGGCGGCATTGTCCTCAATCTTTCGGGGGCAGGTCTGGGCCAGTTGCTGTGGAGTGTTCTCAAAGACTACCAAAAGGATCGCCTCTTGATGTTCCTAGACCCCGATAAAGATCCCTTGGGGGCGGGCTATCACCTCATCCAATCCCGCATTGCCATTGGGGCGGGTGGCCTCTGGGGGCGGGGGCTGTTTCACGGTACGCAGACGCAATTGGGGTTTATTCCTGAGCAGCACACGGACTTTATTTTTTCGGCCATTGGGGAGGAATTGGGCTTTGTGGGAGGTTTGCTGGTTTTAGGGCTGTTTTGGTTGATTGGCCTGCGGCTGCTGCAAATTGCCAATAGTGCCCGCGATGATTTTGGCTCCCTGTTGGCGATCGGCCTTTTCGCCATGTTGATGTTCCAAGCAGTGGTCAATATCGGCATGACAGTTAATTTGCTTCCTGTGACAGGTATTCCCCTCCCCTTCCTCAGCTATGGCCGTTCTGCGCTGCTGGCAACCTATATTGGTTTGGGGCTGGTGCAATCGGTGGCCAATCACCGCCCGCGATCGCGCTACTAGGTCGAATCACTCTTTGTTAAAATCTGTTAAAACTAATGTAGCCGAATCCCGACAGTTCCATGAGCGAGTCCCCAGAATCCACATCTTCCCCTACCGAGCAGCCCAGTTACGTCAAATTGGCGATGCGAAACATGGTGCGCAAGGGGGGTAAATCCTTGACCCATTTCGCCCTCACCAGTATTGGTCTGTTGGCGTTGCTGGTGGGCTTGTCCTACCTCACCCGTTAGTTAAGAACCAAGAAAAAACGAATGACGGTTACCGTCTATCTGGAACTCCACGTCCCTTCTCTACCCTCTGAGGTGGCAGCACTGCCTTGGAACCTGTGGTTTGCAACTTGGATCGGGATGGTTGAACCAAAGGCCGGTAAAGCGTATGAGCTGACGCTGCGCTTGACAACCGACGCCGAACTTCGAGTTCTCAATCGTCAATATCGCGATCGCGACACCCCGACGGATGTCTTGGCCTTTGCCACGCGGGATCAGGCTCTGCCCTTCCCGCCGGAGGAACCAGAATACCTTGGTGACATTGTCATTTCTGCTGAGACCGCCCAACGGCAAGCCGCCGCGGCAAACCATCCCTTCTTAACGGAAGTGAGTTGGCTTGCTTGCCATGGCCTGCTGCATCTATTGGGCTGGGATCATCCCGACGAGGTGCACTTGAGCCGAATGCTGGCGCAGCAAGCGCGCTGCCTAGAAACGGTGGGACTGACTCCCCCTCTCCTTTGTTAACTGGAACTCTTTCCTGCAAGATGTGCTTCAATGGGAGGCATTTAGGGGTTGAGTGCTACGGTGTTTTTCCCCCTCTACCCCAGGAGGGGTCAAAACTAGATAAATCGCTCAGCAACTGAGTAATGATTTTCGGTGTGATGGGTAAACTAGGGAGTAACTGGAGTGGTATGACGCAGCAAGCAATGACTGCCTGTGCCGAAAAGGTGGCAAAAACAGCACTAAGGCGACAGCACTCCCACCGCGTAGCCTTTTCTTTATTGAGTAGTTTTCGCTATGCTTGGAATGGTGTGGCCTATGCCTTTCAAACGCAGCGCAATTTCCGCATTCACACCGCAGTTGGGCTAAGCGCGATCGCCCTCAGTGGTTTGCTAAAACTTCCCCCCGTTGAAGTGGCAGTGATTTTCCTCACAATTGCTGTGGTGATGGGATTAGAGCTGCTGAATACGGCGCTGGAAGCGGTGGTGGATCTCACCGTTGGCAAGGAATACCATGATCTTGCCCGTATTGCGAAAGATTGTGCCGCCGGTGCGGTTCTCCTCAGTGCCATTGCCGCAGTGGGGGTGGCGATGACCTTGATTGTCCCCCCCTTGGTTTACCCGATGGTGGGGATGCTACTATAGGTTGCGATTAAATCAGTGAGGAATGGCTAAACATTAAAGCGGAAGAGCATCACATCCCCCTCCTGCACAACATAGTCTTTACCTTCACTGCGCACCAAGCCTTTTTCCCTGGCAACAGTCATGGATTGACAGGCCACTAGATCCTCATAGCTCACCGTTTCAGCTCGAATAAAGCCCCGTTCAAAATCACTGTGAATGACCCCTGCCGCTTGGGGCGCTTTGGCACCAGCGGGAATCGTCCAGGCACGGGTTTCCTTGGGACCTGTGGTAAAGAAGGTTTGCAGACCCAAGAGCTTATAGGTGGAGCGAATGAGCGATCGCAAGCCCCCTTCCCTGACGCCAAGACTGGCGAGATACTCCGCGCGATCGCCCTCGGGTAAATCCACAAGTTCAGCCTCCACTTGCGCAGAGACAATCACCATCTCTGCCCCCTCCTGCCGGGCAATTTCCTGAACCGCCGCCGTCCATTCATTGCCGGTGGCCAGATCCTGCTCAGCAACATTGGCGGCATAGATCACAGGCTTACGGGTGAGCAGCCCCAGCGAACGGATTGCGGCTTCCTCCTCCTCCGTGAGTTGACAGAGACGGGCAGGCTGCCCTTGATTGAGCACCTCCAGCAGCTTTTCCAAGGCAGTCAGTTCAATCTGGGCATCTTTTTGCGATCGCGCCGCCTTGCGGGTGCGCTCTATGCGTTTTTCAATTTGCGCCAAATCTGCCAGCGCCAGTTCCAAGTTAATGACTGCAATATCCTCCACAGGATTCACCCGTCCTGCCACGTGGACAATATCTTCATCCTCAAAGCAGCGCACCACGTGCACAATCGCATCCACCTCGCGAATATTGGCAAGAAACTGGTTGCCCAATCCTTCCCCTTTGCTGGCTCCCTTGACCAAACCAGCAATATCCACAAACTCTACCCGTGTCGGCACGATCTGCGCTGATTGGGAAATTTTTGCCAGTACCTCCAGCCGTTCATCGGGGACTGCCACCACACCCACATTGGGTTCAATCGTGCAGAAAGGAAAATTGGCTGCCTCCGCCTTGGCATTGGCCACAAGGGCATTAAACAGCGTTGATTTGCCCACATTCGGTAGGCCGACAATTCCCGCACGTAGCATCAGACCCTACAACCTCGTTCTTGGGAAAAACATTCCTGAAAAATAGCATTTAAGCATAGGAATGTTAATTTTTAGCAACATCCCAAATTATCAGAAATTCTAGCCCTAGGCAACTGCCAGCACCCCCTCCTCAGCCCCCTCTCGGCATGGAATCCGCAGAAAAAATAAAAGAGGCAACCCTCGCCGAGTGCCTCTGATGGTGATCTTTCTGGAGGTAACGATCTAGCGGTTTATGTCCCTAGGCATCAAAGTAAAGGGTGAATTCATAGGGGTGAGGACGCAGCGACAGGGGAATCACTTCCGTATCCAGCTTGTACTGAATCCAGTTGAGGATAAAGTCTTCGCTAAACACCCCCGTTGCCGTCAGGAAGCTGTGATCCTTTTGCAGGTTTTCCAAAGCCGCCATCAGTGAACCGGGGGTCGAGGGAATCTTAGCCAGTTCCTCAGGGCTGAGATCGTAGATATCAACATCGAGGGGGCTACCCGGATCAATTTGATTCTTAATGCCATCAATGCCGGCACACAGCATTGCCGCAAAAGCAAGGTAGGGATTACTGGTTGCATCGGGGCAACGGAACTCTAGGCGCTTGGCTTTGGGATTGGGACCCGTGAGGGGGATTCGCACGGAGGCAGAGCGGTTGCCCTGGGAATAGGCAAGGTTCACGGGAGCTTCAAAGCCGGGAACCAGTCGTTTGTAGGAGTTGGTTGTCGGGTTGGTAAAGGCCAGTAGTGCGGGCGCATGCTTGAGGATACCGCCAATGTACCAGAGAGCAATTTGACTCAAATTGGCGTAGCCATCTCCCCAGAACAGCGGTTGGCCATCTTTCCAAATGGATTGGTGGGTGTGCATCCCCGAACCGTTATCGTTGAAGAGGGGCTTGGGCATAAAGGTGGCCACTTTGCCGTGCTTGCGTGCTACGTTCTTGACGCAGTATTTATAGGTCATCAGCCAGTCGGCCGCCTGAACAAGGGTGCCAAAGCGAAAGCCCAATTCACACTGACCGGCGGTGGCCACTTCGTGGTGATGCTTTTCAATCGGCACACCGCACTTGGCCATTGTCAACAGCATTTCTGTGCGCAGGTCTTGGAGGGTGTCGGTGGGAGCGACGGGGAAGTAGCCCTCTTTACCACGGACTTTGTAGCCTAGGTTGCCCCCTTCCTCTTCACGACCTGTGTTCCAAATTCCTTCAATGCTGTCAATGTAGTAGTAGCCCGATTTCTGATTTTGATCGTAGCGAACGTCATCAAAGATAAAGAATTCAGCTTCAGGACCAAAGTAAGCTGTATCGGCAATGCCTGTTGCTTTCAGATACTCAACGGCACGGATAGCAATGGAGCGCGGACAGCGATCATAGAGTTGGCCGGTGCGCGGATCTTTGATGGTGCAAATCATGCTCAGGGTGGGTTCTTTCATGAAGGGATCTTCCCACGCCGTATTTGGATCCGGCACCATCACCATATCAGACTCGTTGATGGCTTTCCAACCACGAATACTAGAGCCATCAAAAGGGATACCCTCGGTAAATGAATCCTCGTCAATTTGGCTTTTGTGGACTGTCAGGTGTTGCCACGTACCGGGCATGTCGGTAAATTTCAAGTCGATTAGCTCGTACTTACTGTTGATTAAATCCAAGATTTCTTGGGGCGTTGCCATGTATAGATTACTCCTTACTGTATTGGGCGCACCGCAGCGACAATCTATGGTAGAAAGTTGCCTTAATTAGTTTTTGTATCGGAGACTACCAAAATTCGGTTGTTTGCGCCCTAACGGGAGGTGACAAGGCGCTGTTTGGGATACAGCAGGGGCATGATTAATAATCCCAAGCCCAATCCAGCGATCGCGCCAAAGGGAAAAACCACCCAATTGGAGTAGCCCCAAACACCGTAGTGTTGCAATGCCCACTCTAGGGGATAAAACAGCATCAACAGCGTCGCCACCAAAAAGCCCCCTAGACCATACTGCGGCAGCCAATACCATTCACAGCCGGTGGGGGAACGCTGAATCCACCAACGGGTCAAGAGAACCCCGCAAAGGGTGCCGTAGCAGCGCATGCACACCGCCATTTTCCAAGGGGGAGCGAGCATCAGGCCCATGTCTGGCTGTGGACACACATGATTGCCCATGGTGTAGATAATGTGGGCAATTTGCGGCAAGAAAAGAAAATTGCTGGCAGCCAAGAAGGGGGCAAAGAGGGGACCTAAAACGAGAGCTGCCAGAACCACGTCAGGCCAGAGGGGAGAAAGCGATCGCCACCGCACCATCGGATGTTAGAAATGATACAAAACGATAAATAACCCCCTAGAATCTAACAAATTGTTCACAGCAAGGGCAATCAGGGGTTGGGCAGAGCGGAGACAGACGTGATCCGCCCACGCGGGAATGCTACTTGATCTTGTCTTGAGCCACTCTGCCACGTCATTAAGATGCTTAGGAGGCTAAGGCCGCTTTGGTCACAGTCGTCAGTGAGGCTGTGTTTTTGACGGTATCTAGGCGGGGTGAATTCCCCATGAGGGAGGCAGCAAAGAGTTGACGATAGAGCTGCCCCATCTGGAGGGCGATCGCCTCCCAGTTAAAGAGGGCTTGCACGCGCGCACGGCCATTCTCTCCAAGGGTACGTGCCCAGGCGGGATCGGCCAAGAGGCGTTGAATGGCATTGGCCAAGGCGCTGGCGTCCTGCGGCGGCACCAGTAATCCTGTTTCCTCCGGCACCACTGTGAATTGCAGACCCCCCACCGCGGAGGCAATGACCGGCGTGCCACAGGCCATGGCTTCAATGGCCACTAGGCCAAAGGGTTCATAGTAACTGGGCACCACGCACACATTGGCGGCACTGTAGTAAACCGCTAGGCGCTCATGGTCAATTTGGCCCACAAACGTCACGCGATCGCCTAAGTGGTACTCCTGCACCAATCCTTCAATGCGCCGCCGTTCGGCACCATCACTGCGCTGGGGATTACTGCCCCCCACCAGCAGGAGCCGCCCTTCGGGAACTTGAGCCATCGCTGCCACCAGCGTCTCAATCCCTTTGCGGCGATCGAAGCGCCCCACATAGAGAACAATGGGTTCCTCGGCAGACAGCTTCAGTTGCTCGCGGGCATTGGCCACGGGATAGAAGAGATTCAAATTCGTCCCACAGGGAATCAGACGTGTTTGCCCCGCCTTTGAGACCCAGCGTCGCAGGTAGGCTTCTTCTTGGGGACTGGTGACGATGACACAATCGGCATTTTCAAGGATTATCTTTTCCGCCATCAGGCGAGTTTCATCCCGTTGAGCTTGCTCAGAAGCCACCTGATATTTCACTACCCCCAAGGAGTGATACGTGTGCAGCCATTGGAAATTTAAGTCCTGCCGCAACTGCCACCCCACCCAACCGGAAAGCCAGTAATTGGTGTGGATCAGGGGATACCCATATTTGGCATGGTAGGCCTTAAAGGCTTTAACAAACTTCGGCAAGGTCTCAAAGAGCTTTTCCCGCGGAATATAGGTCACCGGACCTGCCTCAAGGCGGATAGTGCGACAGTGGGGGCTGTGCTCAATGATATCGGGGTCATTGGGGTCAATTTTGCGAGTAAACATATCCACCTGCCACCCAGCGGCTGCTAAGGCTTCCCCCAGTTGCCGCACGTAGATATTTTGACCCCCCGCCGATTCATGGCCGACCTCGGCAGCGGGATCGCCGTGGACAGAAATCAGGGCAATAGGTTGCCGAGCAGGAATTTGTGGTTGGGATGTAGCAAAGGCTCGCGGTAGTGTACTTTTTGCTGTACGGGTTGATAATGTTTGCATAAATACACCTTTTGAATAACGACCAAGGAACAACCGTTGTAAGAAAATACCGGGCAGTCTAGCTCGCTACTAGTTCTAAACTACCCTTGCGATGTCCGTTACTTACCAAGGCACCTGCGAGTACTGCTGCGTAAACGGCTTCATACTCGGTTACCATGCGCTCCACGCTAAAGCGCTTCCAAACAGCATCACGACAGGTTTGGCGATCCAGTTTTGACACTTCTGCAACAGCGGCAACACACTCTTCAACAGAGTGGCATAGGAAACCCGTTTTGCCATGTTCAATCACCTCAGGGGCAGCTCCTTTGGCGATCGCCACCACGGGTGTTCCTGCTGCCATGGATTCAATCATCACAAGGCCAAAGGGTTCTTGCCACGTAATGGGAAAGAGCATGGCGATCGCCCCCCCAAGGAGGGCATTTTTCGTAGGATGATCGGCTTCGCCAATGAACTGGATAAATTCACCATCAATGTGGGGTTCAATTAATTCCTTGAAGTAGTCGCGATCCACCCGATCCACCTTGCCTGCCATCTTCAGAGGAATGCCCACCCGTTTGGCAATCTCAATGGCAAGGTGCGGGCCTTTTTCAGGGGAAAGTCGTCCTAGGAAAGCCAGATAGGGAGGATCACTGGGCTGGGGATAAAAGCGATGGGTTTCCACGGCAATGGCGTTATAAACCGTGGCAACGTAGTTGAGATCGCCAAGTTGCCGCTGCGAATGGGAGATACTGACGTAGTTTTGATGGCGATATTGGGTGAAAATGCGTTCATTATCCGTTGTAAAGCGACCATGGAGCGTGTGAACAACGGGTGTTTTCACCAGGCTGGCATAGGGTAAAGCGGCGTAGCCCACATGGGAATGAATGACATCGAATTCATTGGCGCGACTAAAGACCTCTCCTAATTGAAGGGCTTCATAGACGGCATATTCCTGCACAGTGGGATCGAGGCGAATGGCTTTGGGATAGGTAGAAACCAGTTTGGCTTGGGTCATCGAATCGCCGCTGGCAAAGAGCGTGACCTCATGCCCTCGCTTGACTAGCTCTTCCGTCAGCAGACTCACCACCAACTCCACACCCCCATAGGCCGGCGGCGGTACCCGTTCCCACAGGGGAGCGATTTGAGCAATGCGCATACAGGCCTCCTCAAACAATACGGTTGGTCACCGCTGCCTTGATGCTAATCGCGCGATTGACTCAAGCAGCATGGCTGCCTCAACGGTACGCAATCTCGCCGCAAAAGACCAAGGGGGTAAATCCCTACCTGAAACTTCGGGAATCCGTACTTTTATTTGTTATTGTCGCTACATTTTGTCAACTTAGGGTATGATAAGATTTCGTATTTGTCTTTGCGATTTCTGAGGCAACGGCAATTTTCCTAGCTAGAGAAAAAGTATCGTGAAAATATTCCTCTAATCGCTATTCTATGAACAGGCGTTGCCCGTTTCACACCTTACTAAAATTTTAGGCGCAATGGTTCATGGATATTCAACTGATTCAAGTTTTCGTTAATGGCTTGGCAGTGGGCAGTATTATTGCTCTTGCCGCCGTCGGTTTAACGCTCACGTTTGGGATTTTGCGTCTGCCTAACTTTGCCCATGGGGATTTTATGACCGTGGGAGCCTACCTCACATTGGCTGCCAATAGGACAGGACTGGATATTTGGCTCTCAATGGCAGTGGGGGGACTAGGAACGGCCGGGTTGATGCTGGTGAGTGAGAAGCTTCTGTGGCAGCCAATGCGCGATCGCCGCGCCACTTCAACGACGCTGATTATTATTTCTATTGGTCTTTCATTTCTGCTGCGCAATGGCGTGATTCTTATTTGGGGGAGCGAGAACCAAACCTACCGTTTGCCAGTGATGCCTGCCCTTGATTTTTGGGGTGTGAGAATTATCTACTCGAAGGTGATTGTGATGATTTTGGCGGTGATGGCAATTGCCACTGTGCATTTCATCCTGCAACGCACGAAAGTGGGCAAGGCAATGCGAGCGGTGGCCGATGATCTCGACCTGGCGCGGGTTTCGGGAATTGATGTCGAGTGGGTGGTGCTGTGCACTTGGCTCCTAACAGGGGTGCTCACAGGTGTGTCCGGGGGTCTCTACGGCCTGATGACAGCAGTACGACCAAATATGGGTTGGTTCTTGATCTTGCCCCTTTTTGCCAGTGTGATTCTTGGCGGCATTGGCAATCCCTACGGGGCGATCGCCGGCGCCCTGATTATCGGTGTTGCCCAAGAGATGAGTACACTTCTCATTCCCTCTGAATACAAGCTAGCCGTTGCCTTGGGGATCATGATGGCCGTGCTCTTGGTGCGCCCCCAAGGGCTATTTCGTGGCACACTTAGTTAGTTCCGGCAGGAGGGTTCCCCTGATTCCCCGTCTCTACACCGTTGACACCCTTGTTGCTGCAATTGGTGCCGCTCCCCAAGACTGGCGCCCCTTGGTGTTTACCAACGGCTGTTTTGATCTCCTCCATGCTGGTCATGTGCGCTACCTCGCGGCCGCCCGTGCCCTTGGCAAGCGCTTAGTGGTGGGGTTAAATAGCGATCGCTCCGTGGCTGCCCTCAAGCCAAAACGGCCAATTATTCCTGAGCAGCAGCGGGCAGAGGTGCTGGCTGGTTTACGATCAGTAGATGCAGTCGTACTATTTGGCGATCGCACGGCCATATCCCTGATTGAGGTTCTCCAACCGGAGATCTACGTCAAGGGGGGCGATTACCAATTGGAGACTCTACCGGAAGCAGCGGCTGTCCAGCGCTATGGCGGTCGCATTGAACTTATTCAGGTGGAGGTTCCCAGTTCGACAACGGCGATCGTCCAGCGCATTTTAGAGTTGTACGGGGAGGAGTCATTGGGCACATGGTCAGCACAGAACCTACCTTAGCCGATTTACGGCAACAGTTGTACAACGGCAACGAAAAATCCCAACTGGCTGCCATGACCACCCTGAGTACGGTGGGCAGTGAAGGCTATCAACTCCTGCAGGAGTTTCTCAAAGACAGTGCCACCTTGTCTCCTCCACCTGCCCTCTGGGTGCGGGGTCAAGCCTATCGTCTCCTATACCATTGTCCAGAAGCATCTGTGCAAGCTTTTTTGCAACAGCACTATCCCCAAGGGGTCATTCCCCTACGCTCCGATCGCGGGGTGGACTATCAGGAACTCGCTGAACTCCTAGTAGCCGAAAAATTTGAAGCCGCCGATCGCCTGACCACCCAAAAGCTGTGTGAACTGGCTGGTCCAATGGCGCAAAAACGCCGCTGGGTTTACTTCACGGAGGTGGAGCAGTTTCCCATTGTGGATTTGCAAACGATTGATCAACTGTGGCTGGCATTTTCTCTAGGTCGCTTTGGCTATTCAGTGCAGCGGCAACTGTGGCTGGGCTGCGGGCAAAACTGGGATCGCCTCTGGGAGAAAATTGGCTGGCGGCAGGGCAAGCGGTGGCCGCGCTATCCCCATGAATTTATCTGGGATTTGAGTGCCCCTCGTGGCCACTTACCCCTGACGAATCAACTGCGGGGGGTACAGGTGATCAATGCTCTCCTCAATCATCCCGCTTGGACAGCCTAGAATAGGGATAGCAATCGTAGCAGGGGTGAATGCAGGGATGCAGAAGAAGATTCCGCAATTGATGATCGCGATCGCCCTTGGGATAAGCCTCAGCACTGCAGCCATTCCCCTTCAGGTGATGGCTCAAACCAGTGGTGGCCTATTGACCGCCGAGCAAATGAAAAAACTTAATCTCAGTGTTGAGCAAAAACAGGCGGTACTGCGGCTCACACTGCGCACCAACGATCGCATCCTCAAAATCTTGGATCGCGATCAACAGCGCATCTTTCGCAATGCCATCAAAGAGGGGAAATCCACAAGTGAAGCCATGAACGCGGTTGCCCTGCGGCCGGAGCAAAAAGCCCAGCTCTCGAAGGTGACAGAGGAGGCCCGTGTCGAAATGCTAACCATTCTCACCCCCGAGCAGGTGAAGCAACTGCAAGGATCGCGCTAGCGTGATGAACGTTTTTGTCCCCTGTACTGGTCGCTGTGGTTCAGTCACGTTTGCCAAGGCTTGCAGCTTCATCACCAATTTCAGGAGTGCCCATAAGTCACGGACATTCCTGCGGGGTGAGGCTCGCTTGGCCTACCCCAGTTGCCCTATTGGAGTGGACAATCGCCTTTCTTAAGTTTTTGGGGTGACTCGATCAAACCTAGGGCGATCGCGCTTACTCCGTTCACCTACGGCGGGATGACCTCAGGGTTGCCCACGGCTACTGCCAGCGGTACGGCATCGGGATGCTGAAAGCATAGCGCGAGGGGATTTTGCTCAAGCACCGATGCAAACCACTTCAAAGTAAGAAATCCTCGGGTGGCTGACGAGGTGTGAGAATTGGTAGGACATGTTCCAGGTTGCCATCGGGACGGGCAATAATCTGATGGGAAATAATGGCTTGCCCCTTGAGCGATCGCGCCGCCCGAACCGCTGCATTTACGTCCGCCACCTCTCCTCGAATCACCACCGTCCAATAGCCCGCACCAATTCCTTCACAACTCACAAGGGTAACCTGAGCGGCTTTCACCAATGTATCGGCCACAGCAAGGGCTGCCGGGTACCCCAAAACTTGCACCATGCCCACCGCCTCTGCGGCCATCGCCATTCCCCTTTCCACGTCTCCCATATTTTATGATGAGAAAAGGATGGTATCCTACTTTAGCTTGCTACAAGCAGAACTAACAGAATTATCTAACAAAAACTGTCAATTAGAGAAATTTACAAATTTACTACATCGAAAAGTGTAATCTCATTCAGGAGTCTCTGCTTTGCCAGTTCTGCATATCGAGGATCTATTTCAACACCGACGCCTTTTCGTTTATTAGCAAAGGCTTCTACCAGTGTTGTACCACTGCCACAAAAGGGATCGAAGACAGTATCCCCCGGAAAACTGAAGAGTTTGATACATCTTCTCGGTAGCTGCTATCAAGAAAGTGCGCAAACATGCGCACCGTTCTTTTCCTGCCCCGAAGCGTCTTGCAGACTGCATTCGTATCTGACAGGCGTGACTTCCCCGACTGTAATAGAGATACCCTCTACCACAGTGCCGCCGTTACCGGACGGACTCGCCACGGGTAGGGCAGTTGCGGTTGCCAGCCGTTTAAGGTTCAGCGCAGCATTGAGGTGGCGGTCATGGTGTAAGCTCAAGGCCAGCGCATCATTTTTATAACCGCAGACCGAGCACAGGCGACTGCTCGGATACCAGCGATCGGCGATGATCAACCGGGTTCTGTATTCGATCTGCGAGCGGAACATGCCAAAGCCCACATCACTAATAGCGCGGGCGAGCTTGTGGTTGGCCAGCATACAATTATACACTATTGCGCACTGTTTAGGATTGCTTGAGAGGGAATCCGTTCCTTAGGAGGGATTAATGGATGTCGTTGAGCCAAACGAGCAAACGTTGCCGGAGGAATTGGCTAGGAGTTCCCGTGTGCGTCGAGCTGTGGCAGAACATCCTCAGACGCCACTCAACTGGTGCAGGATAGCTAATCCCCATGTTTCAAGACCCCTACGGGGATGTTGAGGCATTTGGCGCAGGTGCGCAAAGTGGTGGCGAAAAATCCCCAGGCTTTCGCTGATTGGTCAGGGGAAACCCCGCTTTTGCCCAAAACCTTGATAGGGTTCCATAGGCCCGATGATGCGCTCACCGGGTTCTTCAAGCATGACCGAAAATGTTTTTGAGTATTGTAAATTCATCAAGAGCCGCTAGAACTGCTAGAACCGCTACTAGAGCCGCCACTGCTAGAGCTATTCCGTTTTCGACCGGGTTCACTAAAGAAGTAAGAAACCCCCGACGGAGTTGTGATACCTATGCAATCTTTCATATTCTTGGCGGCAGATATAACAACAAAAACTGGAACACCCCCACACGGCGCTTGGTAGGCAACGCGTTTATTGTTAACTTCCTTCCAGAATTTATAGGATTTAGAAAACCTACTACCACGACCCTTGATAATCCATCTTTCCCTTTGAGCAGTGCTAGTAGAGCCAGAGGAGCCAGAAGAACCGCTTGAACTTCCTGAAGAACTGCCTGAGTTGATTGTGATTTTGGTTGGCGTCATGGTGGCCTCAATACCTTCAAGCTCGAAGGCTTCTTGAAACCGTTTGGTGACGAAACAAAAAACCTCTCGCTTCTTGTTGTCATCGTACTCGGTTGGCCAGTCGGTAAGCTCAACGAGCTTGACCAGGACCCGTTTCATTTTCTTATCTTGCGTTGACATACTGCTAATCTTGGGCAGGCGGATGGTCTTGCCATTAAGTGTGAACTTATCATTCGCCACGTAAAAACTGTCGCGACAGCGACCCTTCTTCTTAAACCGTGGGGCGTGCGCCGGTTTTCCGGCCTTGATATCGGCAAAGAACTGATTCCATGCTTTTGCTAGGTTTGCAAACGGCTGCGAATGCGCATCCCGGTGGATGCCACGCAACCACGGCTGGCAGTTCTCGTCAAGCCATTGCGGATCACTGTATTTGATAGCGTTGAACTGCTTTTTCAGATCCATCGCATTCGGCTTGCGACCCGCCGCGTATTGCTTGTTCCACTCATCCAACGCCCAATTCCAGACGCGCCTTGCCGTGCCGCA
>NZ_CALGOG010000067.1:0-16560 GCF_937958135.1 uncultured Thermosynechococcus sp.
AGCAACACTATCCCCTAGAGTCAATCTTCCCCCTTGGTGATAGGATCAATGCGGTTTGCACTGGGTTTCGTCACCTGTGATTGATCTAAAACAACTGCGAGAAAACCCCCAAGCCTTTGGCGATCGCCTGCGGCGGCGCGGCGGTGACTTTGACCTTGAGCGCATTTTAGAATTGGATGCGCAACAGCGACAGTTGGAACAACAGCGATCGCGCCTCCAGGCCCGCAGTAACGAAATTGGTGCCCTTGTCGGCAGAAAAATTAAGTCCGGTGTTCCCCCCACCGACCCCGAAATCCAAGCTCTAAAGACCGAGGCCAACGATCTCAAGCAGCAGCTCAGTGATCTCGAACCCCAAGAACGGCAGCTCAAGGAGGAACTAGAGCGCCTGCTGCTGACAATTCCCAACCTTCCCAGCGAAACAACTCCCATTGGCCGCGATGAAACCGAAAACGTGGAGGTGCGCCGTTGGGGGGATGAATATAAACCAACTCAGCCGTGCCAGCCCCATTGGGACATTGCCACTCAACTGGGACTCTGGGAGGTGGAGCGATCGGTAAAAGTCGCCCAAAGCCGCTTTGTTACCCTCTGGGGCATGGGGGCTGCCCTGGAGCGGGCCTTGATCCAGTTCATGCTCGATACCCACCGCGAGCGCGGCTATGTGGAAGTGTTGCCGCCCCTGTTGGTGAATACCGCCTCGCTAACCGCAACGGGGCAACTCCCCAAATTTGCTGAGGAGAGCTTTCGCTGTGCCGATGATGATCTCTGGTTGATTCCAACGGCGGAAGTGCCGCTAACGAATCTCTATCGGGAGGAAATTTTAGCCGCCGAGCAACTGCCCATTTACCACTGTGCCTACACCCCCTGTTTTCGGCGCGAAGCGGGCAGCTACGGCAAGGATACCCGCGGTCTCATTCGCCTGCACCAATTCAATAAAGTTGAGTTGGTTAAGTTTGTTCATCCGGAAACTTCCGCTGCGGAACATGAAGCCCTTGTGGCCGATGCAGAGTTCATTCTCCAAGCCCTGAAACTGCCCTATCGGGTGGTTGAACTGTGCACCGGAGATCTGGGATTTGCTGCCATGAAGTGCTACGACTTGGAAGTGTGGCTGCCCGCAGCGGGCTGCTACCGCGAAATTTCCAGTTGCTCTAATTTTGGGGATTTCCAAGCCCGTCGAGCCAAGATTCGCTTTAAGGGAGCCAAGCAAAAGGGAACCCAGTTTGTGCACACGCTCAATGGGTCTGGTTTAGCCGTTGGACGGACGATGGCGGCCATTCTGGAAAACTACCAACAGGCGGATGGCACGGTGCGGGTACCGGAGGTACTACAACCTTACTTGAAATGTAGTCACATTGGCAGGGCAGCCTCGTGAACACGACCCTGGGGGCGATCGCCCATGCGTTAGGGGTAGAAACTGCCTCGCCAGAGGTACCCATTACGGGGGTCAGCACTGACTCCCGCCAGATTGCCGCAGGAAATCTATTTGTTGCCCTGCGGGGGGCAACCTTTGATGGCCATCAATTCGTGGAGCAAGCGGCTGCAGCGGGGGCGATCGCCCTGATTGTCGAGACAGCAGTGTCTTCTCCTTTGCCGCAGCTTCGGGTGCCGGATACCCTATGGGCCTATCAGCGCTTGGGGCAGTGGTGGCGGCAGCAATGTTCAGCCAAAGTCATTGCAGTTACTGGCTCGGTGGGCAAAACCACCACCAAGGAAATGATTGCTGCTGTCCTCAGTCACTACGGTGCTGTTCACAAAACCACAGCCAACTTCAACAACGAGATTGGCGTTCCTAAGACCCTCCTGCAACTGGAACCCCATCACCAATTTGCCGTGATTGAAATGGGGATGCGTGCCCGCGGCGAAATTGCCCTCTTGAGCCGGATTGCCCAGCCCGATGTTGCCGTAATTACCAATGTTGGCACGGCGCATATTGGTCGCTTGGGTTCGCGCGAGGCCATTGCCCAAGCCAAATGCGAACTGCTTGCCGAAATGCCCGCGGGGGGAACTGCGGTGCTCAATGCCGATAGCCCCTTGCTCTTGCCAACAGCCATGCAGGTTTGGTCAGGACGCACGATTACCTATGGCCTTGAGGGGGGCACCCTGCGGGGACGCTACCAACCCCCCCAAACCCTGCATGTGAATGGACGTACCTACACCGTTCCCCTTGCTGGCGCCCACCATGCCCTCAACTTTTTGGCCGCCCTTGGGGTACTGCAAGCTCTGGATCTAGAGAGCAGTTGTCTGCCTCCCCAGTTAATGCTAGAACTGCCCAGTGGTCGCGGCGGCCGCTATCTCCTTGAACCAGATATTCTCTTGCTGGATGAAACCTACAATGCCGGCCTAGAATCCATGGTGGCGGCCTTGCACCTGTTGCGATCGCTCCCCGGTCGGCGGCATCTGGCGGTTCTCGGCCCTATGCGCGAACTGGGCGAGTTTTCCCTCCCCTTTCATGAGCAGGTGGGGGCAACGATTGCCGAATTAGACCTCGATGGTCTCTTGATCCTCGATAGAGGTAATGAAGGGGCAGCCCTTGCGCGCGGAGCGGGGCATGTTCCCAGTCAACAATTTGCTTGCCACGAAGAATTGGTGGAGTACCTATTGAAGGAAATGCAAGCGGGCGATCGCCTTCTTTTTAAGGCCTCCCATGCCGTTGCCCTAGATCGAGTAGTCACTGAACTGCGGCAGCGCTGGCCCAAACTGCCGTCTTAAGGGGGGTCGAGGCTTGCAAAGAGCAGTGAACTACGCTACACTAGAAAAACGTCAATATTCCTCAGTAGCTCAGCGGTAGAGCGGTCGGCTGTTAACCGATTGGTCGCTGGTTCGAATCCAGCCTGGGGAGTCCGATAACTTGAGCCACGCTATCCACGGCCACGTCCTCCCTCATTCGCGCTACCTCCCCCTAGGGAACTGCCACTGTTTCCAACAGTTCTGCTACACAGGCACGACCTGAGCGCCCCGCTGCTGTAATTAGACGATGGGTCAGTACATGGGGGGCCAATTGCTTCACATCATCGGGCAGGACGTAGTCGCGGCCATTGAGAAACGCTAAGGCTTGAGCTGTTCGCTGGAGCATGACTGTTCCCCGCGGACTCACTCCCAGCGTAATGCGATCGCTCTCACGGCTCGCCCGCACAAGGGCAAGAATGTACTTTTGCAAAGGAAGTTCCACCCGTACCTGTAGCACCTGCTGCCGCAACTGTTGGATTTCCCCCAAGCTCAGGCAAGGCTCCAATTGATTGACCTCCAAGCCCCCGCGCACCCGTTGTAGCATCTGCAGCTCCTCTTCCTCGCTAGGGTAGCCCAAACTAAAACACAGGGCAAAGCGATCCAACTGGGCTTCGGGCAGGGGAAATGTGCCTTGGTACTCCACGGGGTTCTGGGTGGCAATCACAAAAAAGGGCTGTGGTAGGGGGTAGGTGACGCCATCAATGGTGACTTGGTATTCCTCCATTACCTCTAGAAGGGCCGATTGGGTTCGCGGTGTGGCACGGTTAATCTCATCCGCTAGGAGGATATTGCAAAAGACAGGGCCGGGGCGAAACTCAAACTCTGCGGTTTTGGGGTTCCAGATGTTCGTGCCCGATAAATCGGTGGGCAGTAAATCAGGTGTGGCTTGGATGCGCTGAAAGGTCCCCCCCAGCGATCGCGCCAACGCCTTGGCCAAGAGCGTTTTCCCCACCCCCGGCACATCCTCCAACAGGACGTGACCCCCTGCCAGCAACCCCACCAACAGGAGTTCAATGGCGGCTTCTTTGCCCACCATGACTTGCCCAAGGTTCGTTACCAGTCGCCGGAGAGGTTCACGCATAGGAGACAACTTGCTTCAAGAGATCGGCAGCCACTTGGCAATCGGCAGCAATTTGCGCCCGTAGGGCAGCCAAACTGGGAAATCTCACCTCTGGGCGAATAAAGGCCTCCAGGTGGAGGGTGATTTCTTGATTGTAGAGACTCCCCTGCCAATTCAACAGATGCACCTCCGTGGTCACCTGCCGGCCTGTTACCGTGGGTCGCAGACCAATATTTACCACCCCCAATTGCTCACCAGCAAATGCTGCACCTGTTACGCGGCAGGCATAGACCCCATGGCGGGGCAATAATTTCTCAGTGGGGAGGGACAAATTGGCTGTGGGGAACCCCAACTGGCGTCCCAACTGTTCCCCTGGAATGACCGTCCCCGTCAAGGCATAGGGGCGTCCCAATAGCTCCCGTGCCAAGGCCACATCCCCCTCCGCGAGGGCTGCCCGCACCGCCGAGCTACTCACGCGATCGCTCCCCCGACAATAGGGGGGCACAATGTGCACCGGAATGCCAAAGGCGGCACAGAGGCTGCGCAAGTCCTCCGCTGTGCCCGATCGCCCCCGTCCAAAGCCAAAATTAAATCCCACACTCAACACCTTTGCCTGCAACTGCTGCACCAGAATTTGCTCCACAAACTCCAAGGGCGACAGTTGAGCCAAAGCATGGGTAAAGGGCAAAACAATCACCTGCTCAATGCCATACTGCTTTAGGAGCGCAGATTTTTCTGCCTCAGGGGTCAGGAGAAGGCGCTTCTCCCCTGTGAAAAACGCCTGTGGATGGGGTGAAAAAGTAATCACCGAAGGGGAACACTCTGGAGGGGCTGCGGCCACAAGGGTGCGGATCACCTCTTGATGCCCTCGATGGACACCGTCAAAATTGCCAAGGGCGATCGCCGTAGGAGTTTGCAAGGGTAGGCCACTGTTAAATTGACACAGAAAACATTTTGACACATTTAACCAAGGAGCAACAGTCTGGGAAAGCGTTCATTAAGGTTTTCTATTTACGTCATAGAAGAATTTCTCTTGAAGGATTCAAGAGGCCTATGCTACGTTGAGTAGCAATTTATCTTCTTGTGCCTAATCTGAGCCTTGGCAGCTTAGAGCGGAGGAACCAACGAATTAGGGGCGCATTCTCCACCGAGAAAGGATACCACTGAATCCTAGCCCGTCAGCTAACTTCGTCGGCATTCAGTTGGAGACTGGCTGTTTTTTTTACAACTGCTCAGTGTTCCAGCGTTTCGGTTTCGTGGCGTTGACCGAATTTGTTACCTTAGCAATTTTCAGGAAGCCCAATGCTGATTGAACACTGGCATGCATTCGCTGCTGGCACGATCTTCCTAGGCGTGATCCTTCTGATCATGACCGAGTGGATCAACATTACGATTGCGGCCTTTTTGGGGGCGATTCTCCTTGTCTTTCTCAATATCATGACCCTTGGGGAGGCCATTAGCTACATTGGCCGCAGTCATGGTACCCTCGCTCTCTTTTTTGGGGTCATGGTTCTGGTTCGCGCCTTTGAACCCACCAAGGTATTTGAGTATCTGGCAACCCAAATGGTGATCCTTGCCCGAGGTCAGGGAAAACGCCTGCTGTTGGGGATCGTGGCTCTAACAACCCCCATCTGTGCCGTGCTGCCCAATGCCACGACAGTGATGCTCCTTGCCCCCTTGTTGCCCCCCATGGCGGCTGAAGTGGGGGTGGACTTTGTGCCCCTGATTATCCTGATGGTGATTGTCTCTAATAGTGCCGGGTTGCTGACCCTTGTCGGCGATCCAGCCACTTATATTGTCGGGGATGCCATCAATCTTAGTTTTGCCGATTATCTGCTGCGTCTCAGTCTAGGGGGGGTACTGGCGATCGCCGTCATTGTCTTTTGCCTGCCGATTCTCTTTCGCCGTATTTGGCGCAAAGAACTCAACTCCCTCGATCACTTGCCCCACCCGAAAATTAATCATCCCCGCACCCTGGCCGTCGGCTGTGTGATCATCGTCTTTGTCTTGACCTTCTTTGTTATTGGCGATGGCATGGTCGTTAAAGTGGCTCCCCCTGCGGTTGCTTTAATGGGGGCTGCCTTGGCACTCCTTTTGTCCCATCAAAGCAAGATTGATACGGTTACCAACATTCTACGGGATGTGGACTGGGCCACCCTGATCTTCTTTATGAGTATTTTTGTCCTCATTGGTGGCTTGGAGAAAACAGGCATCATTGGCCAACTTTCGCAACTTCTCGGCGTTATCATTGGCCAAAATATCTTTTTTGGCTCGCTACTCCTACTGTTTACGATTGGCATTCTCTCCAGCGTCATTCCCAATATCCCCTTGGTGGTGGCGATGGTACCGCTGCTGAAAAAATACCTCGTAGAGGTGGGGCTAGCGGGTGCAGAAATTCTTCACGTCGGCTATGGTGGTGATTTACCAGCACAGGTGCTACCCCTGTTCTATGCCATGATGCTAGGAGCAACCTTAGGGGGCAATGCCACCCTTGTCGGTGCCTCTGCCAACATCGTCGGTGCGGGGATTGCCGAACTCCACGGCCGCCGCATTCGCTTCAAAACTTTCCTGCGCTATGGGATACCGATTACGGCATTGCAGTTAGGGGTTTCGGCACTTTTTTTAACGGTGCGCTTTCTCATTTGGCAGTGACTGCTGCCCAATCTTCCCTTAAGTTACCAAGTCGGATCGCGAAACACATAGGCCGTAATGTGGGTGCAATCTTTGCGATCGCCGGCAATTGTAGAGATACAGGTGCGAATTTCTTCGCCATTCGCCAATTCCACCGTACAGGCTCCGCAACTCCCCATGCGACACCCCGTGGGAATCTCCACACCGGCTCGCTCAGCTACGCTCAACCAACTTTCGCCCGCTTCGGCTTCAACAGAGACGTGATCCGGCAGAAACGTCACCCTAATCATTCCTTCACTCCATGGTACGTTCCCATTAAGTACAGCAAGGCCATCCGCACCGCCACCCCACTGGTCACCTGTTGATTAACAAGGCTCGATTGGCGATCCTCCAGCAGTGCCGAACTCAATTCCACACCGCGATTCACCGGCCCCGGATGCATCACGCGCACATGGGGTTTACACAGGCGCAGCCGCTCATGGGTAATGCCAAACTGCCGATGGTACTCGCGTAAACTGGGGATCAAGTGTTGATCCATGCGTTCCCGTTGCAGCCGCAGCGTCATGACAATATCAGCATCAGCAAGGGCCGGTTCCAGCGTCCAGTGGAGTGTTGCCCCATACTCTGCAAATTCCGGCGGCAGCAGGGTAGGGGGGCCAGCTAAGTGCACATCGGCACCAGCGGTCTTAAGGCTGTAGAGGTTGGATCGCGCCACGCGGGAATGGCGAATATCCCCGACAATGGCAATTTTCTTCCCCTGCAACAGGGCACAGCAGGGCTGATGTGGATCGTAGAGTTGGCAAAGGGTAAACAGATCCAGCAGCGCTTGAGAGGGATGTTCATGCAAGCCATCACCGGCATTGAGAACGGCCACCTGAGCGCCAAGACGATCCATTTCCGCTGCAATGGTCTGGGGCACTCCCGACTGCTGATGGCGAATCACCATGAACTCTGCCCCCATCGCCCACAGGGTCTTAGCGGTATCGAGAATCGTTTCCCCTTTGGTGAGGGCAGAGGTGCCGGGAGAGAAGTTGAGAATATCGGCAGAAAGTCGTTTGGCTGCCAGCTCAAAACTATTGCGAGTGCGTGTTGAACTTTCAAAAAAAAGATTGGCCACCACCCGCGCTTGCAGGGTTGGCACTTTTTTAGTGCGACGATTCAGGACTTCTTGAAAACTCAGTGCCGTTTGCAGCACAATGTCTAGCTCCGCCACCGTAAAGTCTTGGAGGGAGAGGACGTGGCGACGCTGCCAGTGGTGGGGGGGAGTAAGAGTAGGCGTCATGGACAGGAGGTTAGAGTTCGAGCAAGCTCAGCGGCTGTGAGTTGTTCGTAGCGTTCAAAGGGTTGATGAATCCATGGATTCCCCGGCAGGTAATGCACATAGTAATCTGGACGAATACAGGAGGCCGCTTTGTACCACAGCACTGCCGTGCGCACCTCCTCAACGGCAAAGCCGTATTTTAGCTCTAGCCACCGCAGCGTTTTTTTCAACGAAAGGCCAGAATCCACTAAGTCATCCACCAACAGGACATGGCTGCCTAAGGTGGCAGTGGTCATGGTCAAGTCCCGCGCAAAGGTGATGCGCCCCCGCTCTTGCTTATTGATACCGCCATAGGACGACACCGCCAAAATCGCGAGGGGTTGATTAAACAAGCGGCTGAGAATGTCCCCTACCCGCAGACCCCCCTTGGCCAGGCAGAGGATTTGATTGAACTGCCATCCCGATTCATAAACGGCGATCGCCAACCGTTCAATGGTGCGATGATACTCGTCCCAATCCACGTAGAGATCTGCCATGGTACCTAGAAGCTGGCCTTCAACCAGGAAATGGGAATAGAGAGCAGCTTGCGCCACCCAGAGACAAAGGCGCGCCGGTTAAAGACATCGTAATCGTTGGCTTCGATGACATCAAGAATTTGGCGATAGAGCATCAACGCCGACCACACAGGCCAACGGGCATCCCGCTCTAGGTAGGCAATCCCCACTTCTGCTTGCCGATAAAATTGTCGTGCCCGCTGAATTTGAAAGCGCATCAGTGCCCGCCAGCGATCGTCAATTACCCCCCGCTGCAAATCTTCCTCGGTGTAATGAAAGGCAGCTAAATCCTCTAAAGGTAAATAAATTCGTCCCCGCCGCATATCTTCTCCCACATCCCGCAGGATATTGGTGAGCTGATTGGCAATGCCGAGGGCAATCGCTTGATCTTTGAGGGTACCTTTGGCCTGATAGGGATCTACCCAAGGGGAACACAGGCGATCGCTATAGGGATTGCCGCCCATAACCTCAAGGGACATCAAGCCCACCGTACCCGCAACGCGGTAGCAGTAGAGTTCCAACTCGGCAAAGGTGTCATAGCGACTGCGGTGCAGGTCCATCCGCTGGCCCGCAATCATATCCCGAAAGGGTTGGATGTCTAGGGGGTATTGTTCCAGCGTTGCCGTCAGGGCTAAGTCCATGGCATCGTGGGGGCGACCGGCAAAAATGTCCTCAAGGCGGGCTTCCCACTCATCGAGGGTGGCCATGGTGGTTGTGGCTGCCTGCGGCCCGTCCACTAGCTCGTCGGTGCGCCGACACCAGACGTAAATTGCCCAAATGGCGCGGCGCTTGGCGGGAGGCATCAACAGTGTGCCGAGGTAAAACGTCTTGGCGTAGGTGGCGGTTACCTGACGACACAACTCGTAGGCTTCGTCGAGGGAAATCAGGGGAGGAACGTACTCGGCTCTAGGCAGTTGCAGCATTGGCGACAGTCTGAGTAGAGGGTTTGGGGGGCTGTGGGGCGTTGCTCTCTGCGAGCCGCTTCGCGATCGCCTGCGCTGTCAGCTTACCAGAAAGAACTGCCCCTTCCATACTCCCAAGGTACGGCTGCATTGTATAGCTCCCCGCGAGGAAGAAGTTGGGAATGGGGGTGACCTGCTCTGGACGAAAGGCTTGGCGACCGGGGGTGGCTTTATAGACTGAACGGGGGGTTTTCACCACCGCTGTTTTCAGCACTTTAGCAGGTTCTGGCAAGTGATTGGGGAAGAGCTTGGCCAGTTCGGCAAGGGTGGCCTCCACAATCTCTTCATCACTGCGGCCAATCCACTCGGCGGCAGGGGCTAATACCAGCTCCAGCATTGACCTGTCGGGATCGGCATAGCCCTTGCAGGTTTCGCTCATGTCGGCATAGACACTCAACAGGGGCGATCGCGAGAAAAGGAGATGATCCACGGTCGGCAATTTGCGATCAAACCAGATTTGGACATTAATCACAGGAACGCCTTCCAGGCCATTGAGTTTCTGGAAAAAGGGCAGGTCTTGCCACGGCTTCGGCAGCAGCAGTTTAAGGGCATCCACGGACATTGCCGAGACATAGGCATCGGCGGTGATTTCAAAGCGCCGCTGCCCCTCGCGATCGGCCATGACAAAGGAGCGCACAGAGAGATCCTCATTGAGGACAATCTCCCGCAGTGCCACATTGGTGTGCACTTCACCGCCGCGGGTCGTAACGTAATCCACAATTGGCTGACACAAGCGTTCGGGGGGCGCCCCGTCTAAGAAGGCAATTTTTGAGCCATAGCGTTCCCGCAGGAAGCGGTTCATTGCCGTCAGGGGAATCGTTGCCGAGACTTCATCGGGGTTCAGGAAGGTGAGAGCCTTGGAGGCGGCAATGAAAATATCGGAGTTCACCCGCTCATCAATGCCTTGGCGTTGTAGCCACTCAAGGAGTGTGTATTTGTCCATCGCCTCGACGTATTTTTGACCGCGCACGATCGCCGGCCACAGGCCTAAAGCAAAGCGGAACTTCTGCTCCCAGGTCAGCATATCGTTGTTGCGCAAAATCGAGAGCAGCACATTAAAGGGCGCAGGAATATCGGGGACAGCAAACCACGAGAGCACCCCCGGCTTTTCGGGTTGGTTAAAAATCAGGGCATGGCGTTTCCATTGCAAGCGATCGCTAATTCCCAATTCCTCAAGGAGTTGCAACATATTGGGGTAGGCGCCAAAGAAGGCGTGTAAGCCCGTTTCTACCCAGTCCCCATCGGCGTCCTGCCATGCCGCCACCAAGCCCCCAAGGACATTGGCACGCTCAAAGACGATGGGGGTATGTCCCGCATCCACTAGATACTTGGCGCAGGCTAAGCCCGCTAGGCCACCACCGGCAATTGCAACTCGCATGAATGACGTTACCCTAACTGACGAAGATGAACGTAGTCCCCAAGGGAGACAAAAAGCTGTTCATATTATATTTACAAAACGTTACGGAAACACCGGCCCTAGGCTAATGTTGGAGTTGAATTTGCCAAATAGACCGTACTTCCCATTGGGCCAAGGTAACGGCAGAGATAGGGAGAAAAGACTTCATAGATGAGGGTGATAGGACGGCGATCGTGCCAAAAGAGGTAATGCCGCCCCCAAAAGGGTCCCGGCTCACCAAAGGCGGCAGCCAGGGTTTCAGAGTGCCCTAGATACACCGCCTGAATATCGCGATAAAGCTCCACCTTGCGCTGGGCGAGATTCGTCCAAATGGGCATGGCGCGGTTTTGCAAATACTCATCCACATGGGCGGCTTCCCACCAGGAGGTGGCATAGGCAAGGCGTTGACCTGAGGCAGTTCGTAGCCACACCTGACGCCGCAGCCGAGGAGCTGGAATCAGTTGTAGTTGCGCCGGGGCGCGATCGCTGGCGTGGCCAATAGCGGACATATCAATCACATCCACTTCTGTAGTTTCACCGGTCAGCAGTTGGAGGTGGCGGGTGGGGGAGCCATCCCCCAGAATCAGCATTTGCCACGCGGGCGCTAAAAGATCATGGGGCAAGCCTTGGGCGATCGCTGCCGCATCCCCCTGCCAAATGGGATCAAGGGCATACCAAGGGCTAGAGCAGGTGGAGGGCAACAGCGAAACAGTCAAGGACGTGACACACTGCTTAACAAAACTTCGTCAATTGTAGCAAGGATGATCGTGCTCTTTCAGAAGGGTACGAAGGCCCAAGGGCTAGAGTAGAGTCGTAGTGAGCAGTAATCTTGAGGCAATCTCTATGACAACCCCAGTGGCATCTCCCCTTGAGCTGACACCGGAACAAACGGCCATTTGGATTAAAGGACTTTTGAGTATTGCCTGTGCCGATGGTCACTTTGACCCCGAAGAAAAGCAACTGATTACTAGTCTAATTCGCGAGGAAATTGCCCCTGAAATCGATCTTGAGCAGTTTGCCCCCGTCACCGATGCAGAATTGCAGGCCACCTTTGGCAGCGATCGCCCCCTTGCGGAAAATTTCCTGCGCACCGCCGTCATGGTGGCGTTGGCCAATGGCATTTACTCCCAATCGGAGGATGCCGAACTGCAACGCTTCTGCCGTGCCCTAGGACTGGAAATTGATGCCTTGGACTCCCTAAAACATACCCTTGATGGCCAGCACGAGAGCAATGAGCAAACCCTGCGCCTGCTGGATCCGGTGCGCCGCTGGCTGGATGGGTTAGAGATCAAGGATGCCAAGGTGGCTCGCTTTCTCTGCCGCCTGATTCCCCCCCAATGCCCCTTTGAGCGCGATATTGTCCTCTTTGGCCGCAAGATTGTGCATATCCCCCCCTTGTGTAAACTCAATCCCCTCTATGATCAGTTAATGGGGTTGCGCTTCCGCTCCCTCACCTACTTAGCCGAGGAGTGTGGCGAAGATATTACCCCCTACTGTTAGAGGGCACCGAGTCGCTTAGATGTCAAAACCCAGCAAACCCAAAATTGCCTTTGCCCACCTAGGCTGTGACAAGAACCGCGTGGACACAGAGCACATGATTGGTCTCCTTGCGGCGGCGGGCTATGGGGTAGGAACCGATGAAACCGAAGCCGACTACGTTGTGGTCAACACCTGTAGCTTTATCCAAGCCGCCCGCGAAGAGTCGGTGCGCACCCTTGTCGAACTGGCGGAGGCCAATAAGAAAATTGTCATCACCGGCTGCCTGGCACAGCACTTTCAAGGGGAACTCTTGGCGGAGCTTCCCGAAGCCGTGGCCGTTGTTGGCAGTGGCGATTACCACCACATTGTCGAGGTCATTGAGCGGGTGGAACGGGGCGAGCGGGTGCAGCAAATCAGTGCCGTCCCCACCTACATTGCCGATGAAACGGTTCCCCGCTACCGCACCACCCCGGCACCTGTGGCCTATCTGCGCATTGCCGAAGGCTGTGACTATCGCTGTGCTTTTTGTATTATTCCCCAGTTGCGGGGCAACCAGCGATCGCGCTCCATTGAGTCCATTGTCAACGAGGCTCGGCAGTTAGCCGCTGAGGGGGTACAAGAAATCATCCTTGTTTCCCAAATTACGACCAACTACGGCATGGATCTCTATGGCCAGCCCCAACTGGCAACGCTGATTCGCGCCCTTGGCAAAGTGGACGTGCCTTGGATTCGCCTGCACTATGCCTATCCCACGGGGCTGACGCCTGAAGTCATTGCGGCGATGCGGGAAACGCCCAACATCCTGCCCTATCTGGACTTGCCGCTGCAACATTCCCACCCTGAAGTCCTGCGGGCAATGAATCGGCCATGGCAGGCGGGGGTCAACGATCGCCTGATGGAGCGGCTGCGGCAGGACTTACCCGAAGCAGTAATGCGCACGACCTTTATTGTGGGGTTTCCCGGTGAAACGGAGCGCCACTTTGAACACCTCTGCCGGTTTGTGCAGCGGCACGAGTTTGACCATGTGGGGGTCTTTACCTACTCCGCTGAGGAAGGCACTGCTGCCTATGAGCTGCCCAATCAAATCCCAGAGGAAATCAAAATAGCGCGGCGCGATCGCCTGATGCAACTGCAACAACCCATTGCTCAGCGCAAAAATGCCGCCGAGGTGGGCAAGACCGTGCCTGTGCTCATTGAACAGGAAAATCCGCAAACTGGGGAATTGATTGGCCGCTCTCCCCGCTTTGCCCCCGATGTGGATGGGGTAGTTTATGTCCAGGGCAGGGCCACCTTGGGCACAATTGTCCCTGTAAAAATCACCGCTGCCGACATTTACGATCTGTACGGCATCATCCCCGCCTAAGTTCGGTTTTACCCCTAGGCGAATCGGAAACGTTGGGGCTATGGTCAAGGCAGTGGGGGACGTTGTATTGGCTGCTATGGGACGCTCGCATTCCGCGATTGATCGTGATGACGGTCGGGCCGGCGATCGCTTTTGGCAGTGGCAAGCGGGGGTGGCTGCCCTAGAAAAATTATTGGCAGTAATACATCCCATTGAGGGCTTTTTAGTCTCCTTCCCCAGTCCGATTGTCAAAGATTCCCCCCTAAAAACCTATGTCCTCTTGCCCCAGGGGCGATCGCTCCCCTACCTCCCCCCCACGGATGCCAAGCCTGCTTTGTCGGCAATGACCCTTTTGCCCTCAGGGGGGGAGGGAAGGAGTCCTTTTTGCCTGTTACTGAGTCCGGAGGTCAATCTGTTGCTGGTCTATCAAGGGGAGCGAGGACTGCATTTTTCTTTTGATCCAGAAGAAATTCATGCCTTTTGGCAGCAGCTACGGCAGCAACTGCCTTTAACCGATCTCCACCCCATAGATCAATGGTTTGCCGGCGCGGCCATGGTTCCCCCCAGCTATCGCTTGGTGAGCGAATTTGCCCAATGGTTGTTGGACTACAGTTACCCTGAGGCTCTCCCCCCGACTGCGGCTACAACACCCATGGCCGCTGACATTAGCCTCCTGCAAGCCCTTGCCCACGAGGTGCGCACTCCCCTCACAACCATCAATACCTTTATCCAATTGCTACAACGGCAAGAGAATTTACCCCAGCGCACCTACCAGTATCTGCAAAAAATTGGTCAAGAGATTCAAGATCAAATCACCCGCTTTAATCTGCTGAGTGATGCTGCAGAAATATTCACTCGTCCTAGCCCTAAGCCCCCCCTTGCTTTGGGCCAAACCCACTTGGCGGAACTTTTCATGACAAACTTGACCCGCTGGCAAAAACAGGCGGCGCGTCGGCAAGTTAAACTGGCAGTGGATTGTCCGTCAGAGTTACCCCGCGTCCTCAGTGATCCAACGTCCTTGGATCAGGTGTTGACAGGATTAGTGGAGTACTACAGCCAAACCCTTGCCCCTGAGAGTGAATTGCAGCTAGTGGTGCAGCGGGCAGGACAGCACGTGAAGCTGGAATTGCGATCGCCCCAGTACAAATACCGCAGCGATCTTGCCGCTTTGGGGCACTTTCTCCTCTGGCATCCGGCAACAGGGCAACTGAGTCTCAATTTTGAAGCTGCCAAACTCTTGATTGAGGCCGTGGGGGCAAAGGTGATTCAACGGCGCGATCGCCAAGCCGGCGAAATTCTCACCCTCTATCTGCCCATTGCCGACGAGAGTGGCTGACAGCGGGGACAATAGTGACTGGAGCGGCCTGCCAAGCGCAGCCGTTCAATGGTCGTGCCACAGACGCGGCAGGCTTTCCCTTGGCGACCATACACCCATGCCTGACCCCCATAGTGACCATTTACCCCCTGCGGCGTAACAAAGGTGCGAATAGTGGTACCACCCGCTGCAATTCCTTCCTTGAGCACTCGGCGAATGACTTGGTGCAGGCGAGCGATCTGCTCCGTTGTCAGGGTGTGGGTGGGCAGGGCGGGGTGCAGGCCACTTAAAAAAAGACTCTCATCGGCATAGATATTCCCCATGCCCGCAACAACGGTTTGATCTAACAGAGCCGTTTTCAGGGCACGGCGATGGTGCACCAACCGCTCCGCCAAGAACCGCACTGTAAAGGCTTCACTCAGGGGTTCCGGTGCCAATGTGGCCAGGGTGGGAATTGCCTGTTCCGGGCGGCAATGGGCCGGAATCCACCAACAGCGGCCAAAGGTGCGTTGATCCACAAAACGGAGTTCTGCCCCCGTTGCCAAGAACCAGCGGACACGGGTATGGGGACAGGGGGGCTGGGGGGTCGTCAGCCATAGGAGCTGGCCACTCATGCGCAGATGAATGACAAGGCAACTGTCGTCACTGAGGGTGGCCAAAAGGTACTTCCCCCGCCGTTGCCATTGGGTAAAGGCGCGATCGCGCAGGGACTCGATAAAGGTTTGGGGCCGGTCAGGAAGGGCAATCGAACGGGCTAGAAGCACTTCTCCCCCCACAATAGGCTGCCCCAAGGTGACGACTTCTAGCCCACGGCGGACTGTTTCTACTTCCGGTAATTCCGGCACAAGACACTATTTCCCTTTTTTGGGAGGAGCCACCTCTTGCAGTTCATGGAGCGCAAAATTGTTCGTATTCACACCACCAGCACTGCCGCTGTAGCCGGTGTAATTGACTTTGTCAAAGCGCACAATTACCGGATATTTGACGCCGGGGGTTTGATCCACGGAGGCGACGGTGCCCACTTCGTTGTACCAATAGGATTCAGGGCGGAGAATCTTGACTTTAGAACCACGTTGCACCATGAGTTATCGTCCTAGAAATTTCTCAACGGCTAGAGTTAAGCCTACTATGACTACTACGGCTTGTTACGCTTGCTCCACAAAATTTCACAGAGCCGCCCCTCTCTGGGAATTGCTAGGGAAAAAGGCTTATACTAGCGGGGATTCCCTTTTCGTCATCATGCTATGGCCAACACTGCTGAAGTCATCAAGCTGTCAGGGGTCTTTGGTGGCCCGCAAGCTCAGGAATTTCGTCAAAAAATCGCTGAACTAGTTCAACAAGGAACCCAAGACTTATTGCTGGATTGCGCTGAGGTCACCTTCATTGACAGTTCTGGCTTAGGTGCCCTCGTCGTTGCGCTTAAAACCGTTCGCACCGCTGGCGGGCAACTTTACCTACGCAATGTTCCTAAGCAAATGATGATGCTCCTTGAGCTGACAAGCATGGATAAGGTCTTTCAAATTGTTTCCACCCTTTAATTTCCATTTAGTCAGCTTCCCCGAAGAGAAGCAAGAGCGTCCCTAATATAGCCTCTCCCTGAGCGGATTGCAACCCCCTGTTCCGAGGGATCCCTTGCAAGGGAGGGGTAAATTATTTTCTACGACATGACTAAAAATGCTCAAACCCACTCCCAGACAGACTCCGAGGGATTCAACGCAAGATTCAAAGTTTGCGCCACTTCAATGGATCTGTCGGCGGAGAAAATTCTGGCTCAGGGGATACGGTTATCTGGCGACCAGTTGTGAGCCTACAGCACTGGCCAGTTGTTCGAGCATC
>NZ_CALGOG010000068.1:0-12043 GCF_937958135.1 uncultured Thermosynechococcus sp.
CCCCACGAAGTCAAGGGTAAGACGCCCTTTGGAGGTCACCGGGAAGCTGTAGAAGGCTTTACCAAGTCTAAAGGTATTGTCGGGGGAACCAGTATCATACCCCAGCCGTCCCATGTCGGTGTTTGTGATATTAGTATTACCATCAATACTGTATTGTCGAATATTCGACGCTTCTAGCCGCAGCCGCAGGCGATCCTTGCCGTAGAAGCTGGTGTCAAAGTTCAACCGCGTGCGCTGGTTGGCCACGGGATTGGTGTTGTCCACAAGAAACGTACGACGAGGAAGAAAAAGAGGAACATCACCAGGGTTTCGTGCCCTTATATCATTCGCGTCTGAAATGTTAAAGATAACGGTGGCGTTGAGTTTGGTGAGGGTGGCAAATTGCCGAGCTTCTAGCTGGGCGGTGCGGGCTTCCAGTTTGTCCACGCGTCCGCGCAGGGTGGCCAGTTCCGCTTTGAATTCTTCGGTGAGGCGGCGGAGAGCCTCCAGGTCTTCTTTGGTGGCAAAGCGGTCACTAATGACATCCAAGCAAGCATTGAGAGCAGCCGCCATTTCATAGCGGGTAGCGGCGCGATTACCACGGAAGGTGCCATCGGGATAGCCGGCAATACAGCCGTATTTCTCCACCAAGGAAGCCAGCGCCTGATAGGCCCAATCGGTGGGGTTGACATCGGAAAGCTGGCTCACAGAAGTCACTTGGGACAAACTTCTTTGCTGTCTTAGGCTCTGCTCGATTTCTGCTCTTGAAGGTAAAGACTGTGCCGGTTCTGGAACGGCAGGATTGGCAACCGCCATTCCCCCCGTGGCCAGCAGAGAAAGCACTAGTGGTGAACTCACTGCCCAACGGGCAACGTTTTGAGACATAAGTATTTACTCCTTTCACTCCTCAGAAAAGAGCCTTTGCCACCCAGGGCAAACGCAACTCTTCCTCCCTCACCCTAGCATACTATTGCCGAAAAGATCATGTTGGTGGCCGATTTCTTAGCTGCTGTACTGAATGCTAGAGGATTGAAGAAGACCTAGCTACCACCCTAGCACAGAATTCAGGAGCTAAGGTTATCTCGACGTTAAAAAGAGAGAACAACTACGAGCGCGGTGCGCCTAGGGACTGACCAATCCCTTGCAAAATGCCGCGGCCAATCAGTCCCAACCCGCGACCAATCACCTGCGTCAATAGATAGACTATCCCCTTGCCGACCCAAGCCACCACTGCCCGTACCGGCGGAGCTAAGGCATCCCGCGCCTCAAGGGCTAAGGTCAAAGCGTAGGGAATGCCCTCAAGTTGCATTAGCTCTTTTTGGCGGGGGACGGTCAGCGCCAGTTCCTGAATCCCTCGCTCTGTGAGCCGCAGTAAAACCAAGCGACTCTCAAAGATGTTTTGCGGTTCCTTGATCCAACGTTGCCAGCGGTAATGCCAAGAGAGGGCGTTGCGAAAGCGCTCCATTTCCCGCAGCGAAATGTACTGGGCTTGAAAAAAGGTCTGCTGAACCGCCCCGCTATAGCAGCAGCGATTGAGCAGCGAATAGACAATGCCATTGGCACCAGTGAGCAACCAGTGATCAAGGAGGGGATCGAGGAGTTCTAGGGCCGCTCCTGTGCCATAGGAATAGGTCTGCTGCGGCAGAGTGAGGGGCTGGTGTAGCAATAGGTGGGCAAGAAACTCCACCACCAAGGGCAGGGGTTGAAGATAGACTTGGTGAACCGTTTCCCTTTCCGACAACAGCAGTTCAATCAGGTCGCGATCGCTCCCCAGAAGAAAGCGGTAGGGGCGAAAAAACTCCCGCAGGCTTTGTTCCCACCACTCCTGGAGCAGGCGATCGCGCTGCTGATGCAAAAACTCAACATTTAGGGGAGTTGTTTGCAGGGTACGGATCAGGAGATCCCACTGCCGCAAAAGGGTATAGAGCAATTCCCGCCGCTGTTGCAGGGTAAGCACCTCTAACTCCAAGGGCCGCGCAGTTAGATTCAATAGATCCGACTGCATCCGTTGCAAGCAGCGATCCACCAGTTGAGAAATAATTTCAATCTGTGGACGCACGGGGGACACCCCTGGGGCAGGGGGGGGTTGACTCGGCTGCGGCAATAAACGCGACACCAGCCAGTGGGCGGCACGAATTTCCCGATAGCGCCCTTCGCAGACCAAGCGTTCCAGGGGAGAGAGGCGCGATCGCCCTAAGTGTTGATCCAAAGCCTGCAACCACGCCTCCATTTCCCCCAGTCCCTGCCGGAGAATCTGATACCGCCAACGATCCCACCGCTTGGGAAAGAGCACACTTAAGGGCGGCTTGGGGGGCGTTACGGTGTGAACTATTTCCCCTTGGGCAATGGCCAGAATTCCTGCCAAGAGATCCCTTAACGCCGTATTGCGATGGTAAATGCCCTCTACCCCCACTTGTTGGGCAAGGGAGACGAGTTCAAGGGCAGCCGGTCGCACGGTGAGCATGACCCGCAAAGCAGGATAGTGCTGTTTCAACCACTGCCACAGCCAAGGCGTTGTGGCATCATTGACTGTGAGTTGGGCATCACAGAGCACAATCCAAGGATGGCGTTCTTGGTCGAGGGGCGTGTTTTCCAGATAAGTGATCAGACCATGGCCATCGTGAAACACCAGCGGCTCAATCCCCAACTGCTGTTGAATCCCTGTCCACAGGCCAAGGCGCACCACATCCTCTCCCTCGACCAAGACTAAGCCAAAGTTGAGGGAGACATCAGCAGCGGCAGAGGTGATGGGCATTTGACCGAGACTGGGTTGGGGTTGGGACTATTAGGATTGCAGGTGACGCGGTAGGGCTGTTCCTTGAGTGCCAAGCTCAATAGCACAGTTAGGGAACGAACCAGTTCATTATGATTAACGCTGCCCCCGTGCAGAGTGTAAAGTTCTCCTTGACGATACTCGTGGCGCTCCGTTGCCACCACTTCCTGAGCGAGGTAAGCTTCGGGGGTGAGGTACGTTACCGCTGGTGCCAGTAGTGTGGTCATGACGCTTCCCGTCAACGCAGTAATTCAATCCTAAACGCTGCCAACCCGCCCATGAGCTGAAATCTTTGGGATAGGCTATACTGCTGAAGCTGTGGTTTTCTCCGAGTGATGGAGCCAACGCCTGAGTTTGTTTTGCCCATTCCGGCTGCCGACACCCCCCTCTCTGAGGAGGAATTTCTCCAACAGGTGCGCCAAGCATGGCAGGTGTGTGAGCGTTTTGATCTGCAAACGGAAATTTGGCGAGGGCAAATTCTAAGGACGGTGCGCGATCGCTATCGTCATCAAGGGGATGAGCGGGGTATTGGCTTTCAGCAGTGGCTCCAAGAACACGAGATTAGTAAACGTCGCGCCTATGATTTGATTCAGTTGGCCGATCGCGCCGATGAATTGCTCAGGGAGTGTCCTCTACCCCCGGCAGCCATTTCTCGCTTCAGTAAACGCGCCTTTTTGGAAACTGCCGCTGCAGATCCGCAAGTTCAAGCCCTAATTACCCAAGCAGCAGCAGCGGGCGATCGCATCACCCACCGCCAAGTGCGCCAACTCCAAGAGGAATGGACTGCCCTGCACTCCGATCTACTACCGCCAGTGGTGCGCCAAAGGGCCGGCGATCGCACCCTTGCCCCCCGCTATGTTGCCCCCTTGGTCAAAGAATTAGAAAAACTCCCTCCCCCGCAGCAGCAGGAACTCTGCCAAGAACTGGCCAGCGACCCCACTGTGGACACCGTGAAGGAAGTCACGGCCACCGCCCGTCAACTGCGCCGCTATCTTGAGGCTGCCCCCCAGATTCAAGCCCTGAACAGCCACCCTGTGGATCTAGAACAAGTCCTTATGGAAGCCCAGCGCCTTGGGCAACTGCAAACCGTTACCGATTTCCTACAGCAGGCAGCGCAACTGGAAAGTACGATTGCGCGGCTCTATACCACGTGGCAGCGCCTCGGCCGGTTGAGCGATCGCCTCTACCAAGAGTCGGGGGCCAGCACACCGCAACTCCAAGCCCTATTAGAGGCTCTAGAGGTTCTCTTTGGGGATATTGTACAAATTGACTTGGCAGGACAAACGATTAAACTGCATATCTTTTCCGAAAACCAAAGCGCTGTCCCCACTTCCCCTTGAATTCTAACCTAATGGATCAACCGCGTCCCCATTACTGGTAACGTGGTATGGAAGCCATTTAATGGCTGGCGGAGTAGTTATTGATTTCAGCGCGGTTAGCATGAGAGTCCTCGTAATTGGCGGTGATGGTTACTGTGGCTGGGCAACAGCCCTCTACCTTTCAAATCGTGGTCATGATGTGGCGATTTTGGATAGCCTGATTCGGCGGCATTGGGATAATGAGCTGTGTGTGCAGACCCTCACGCCGATCGCCCCCATTCAGCACCGTCTGCAACGCTGGCAGGATCTCACCGGCAAGAAAATTGCTCTTTACATTGGCGATATTTGCAACTATCACTTCCTTGAGCGCGCCATCCTGGAGTTTCAGCCCGAGGCGATTGTCCATTTCGGTGAACAGCGCTCCGCCCCCTACTCCATGATTGATCGTGAACATGCTGTCTTCACCCAAGTCAATAATGTGGTCGGCACCCTCAACCTGCTGTACGCCATTCATACCCACAACCCCGACTGCCACCTTGTAAAGTTGGGCACCATGGGTGAATATGGCACCCCCAACATTGACATTGAAGAGGGCTACATTACCATCGAGCACAATGGTCGCAAGGATACCTTGCCCTATCCCAAGCAGCCCGGTAGCTTCTATCACCTCAGTAAAGTCCACGATAGCCACAACATCCACTTTGCCTGCCGCACTTGGGGACTGCGTGCCACCGATTTGAACCAAGGGGTGGTCTATGGCGTGCTCACCGAAGAAACGGGCATGGATGAATTGCTGATCAACCGCCTTGACTACGATGGTATCTTTGGCACTGCCCTCAATCGCTTCTGCATTCAAGCGGCCATCGGGCATCCCCTCACCGTCTATGGCAAAGGGGGGCAAACTCGCGGCTTCCTAGATATTCGCGATACGGTGCGGTGTATTGAATTGGCGGTGAACAACCCGGCAGAACCGGGGGAATTTCGCGTCCTCAACCAATTTACAGAGCAGTTCAGTGTTGGCGATCTGGCTCACAAAGTGCAAGAAGCGGGCAAAGCCCTTGGCCTCAAGGTGGAAATTCAACATCTCGAAAACCCCCGTGTAGAGAAAGAGGAGCACTACTTTAACGCCAAAAATACTAAGCTCCTAGATTTGGGACTGCAACCACACTATCTGTCGGATTCACTCCTCGACTCACTGCTCAACTTTGCCATCAAATACAAGCACCGGGTGGATGTCAACCACATTCTCCCGAAAGTGAAATGGCGCGCCTAGCCGCAGGACAACGATGATCCCCTATGCCGTAACGGCCTCTTGGTTGGCGGAGCACTTAGCCGATCCAACGCTGGTGATTGCCGATTGCCGTTTTGACCTCATGGACACCCAAAGGGGGCAACGCGAGTATCGCCAAGGACATATTCCGGGAGCGTATTATCTCGACCTAGAGCAGGATCTCTCCAGTCCTCGGCAACTGCATGGGGGGCGTCATCCCTTACCCGATCCAGAGAAGTTAGCAGCACGGTTCAACCAAATGGGGGTCACCCCAGAAACGCTGGTGGTGGCCTATGATGATTCGCGGTTTGCCTATGCAGCGCGCTGCTGGTGGGTTTTGCGTTGGCTGGGACACGAGCGCGCAGCAGTCCTAGATGGCGGCTATCGCGGCTATGTTGAGGCGGGGTACCCAGTTACCGGTGTGATCCCACCCCCGCGGCCGGGAAATTTCAACCCCCATCCCCGTTCGGAGTGGGTGGTGGATCGCGCGGCAGTAATTGCTGCCCAAGGAGACCCCGGAACCGTGATAGTGGATGCCCGCGAACCCCGTCGCTATCGTGGTGAAATTGAACCCATTGATCCAGTGGCCGGCCACATTCCCGGCGCGGTGAACTACCCGTGGCAGGCTATCTCCGATGAGCAGGGGCGACTCAAGTCTGCCGCGGAGCTGCAAGCCTACTGGCAACCCTTGGCCACGGCGAAGCAGATTATTGTCTATTGCGGCTCTGGGGTAACGGCCTGTGTGGATCTTTTGGGGCTGGCGATCGCTGGCTTCCCCCCCGCCAAACTCTATGCGGGCAGTTGGAGCGATTGGTGTTCCTATTTGGTGGCACCTGATAACCGTTCGCTATGATCGAGCCTAAGCTCTCTTCCTCACGCGACCATGGAACGTCTTCCCGGTAATGCCCCCCCTCGCACCACCCAGCCCCTTCACCGTCTTGGCCGTGAATTGCAACGCTTTGGCTGGATTGGCTTTTGGACACAGGTTGTCCTTGGCTTTGTCTCATTGTTGATTATTATTATCGTCATCTTTAGTCGCCAATTTAATCTCAATCGTCCGCCCAACGGCATGAATAGTCCCACATTGGGTCTAGTGCTGGCGATTATTGGCTTAGTGTTTTTGGGGGTGAGTATTTACTGCTGCTATCGCTATCCACAATTGGGACGGCGCTTGGATCAGCCGCAAAAACGCCCGACCAAAGAGCACGTTATCCGCAGTCTGAATATCGGTCTTTGGGTGAATATTGCCGGGATGATTTTCACCGTGGCAGCCGCCGAGTGGAATGTGGGGATGCTGGTGCTCAAGGTGCTCTCCATTCCCCAAGGGGCGGCGGTCTATGCTACCAATGTCTTGATTGAGCCACTGGAAATTTTTGTGATTCAGGCGAAGGTGAATACGATTGCAGCGCAGTTGACGGGTATTATTGTGGCACTGTGGTTGTTGCGCTGTGTGCGCCGTCCAACGTGAATCGTCTGAGGAGACCCAAGCGACTTGTTTAATTCCCAAGCGGCTGTTGCCAGCAAAATTATTGTGGCCTTGGATGTGCCTAATCTAGAGGTGGCGATCGCCACCATTCATAGGCTGCCCCAGGTGCAATTTTGGAAAGTGGGGCTAGAACTCTTTTGCGCCAGTGGGCCGATTATTCTGGATGTGCTCAAGGATCAGGGGAAGCGCATTTTTCTCGATTTGAAGCTCCACGATATTCCCAATACGGTGGCAGCTGCCGCACGGGCGATCGCCCCCTATGGGGTGGATTTTGTGAGCATCCACACCGCCAGCGGGTTAGCGGGTCTGAAAACCGCTCAGGCGGCTCTCGCAGACAGCACTACCCAACTTATCGGCGTCACATTGCTCACCAGCATTGATGCACCTACCCTTCAGCAGGAACTCCAGATTCCCCTGGATCTGGCCACCTATGTTGAACGCATGGCCGATCTCGCCCATGAAGCGGGACTAGCGGGCATTGTCTGCTCTCCCCAGGAGGCTACACGGGTAAAACAACGCTGGGGAGAGGAATTTTTGAGAATTTGCCCAGGGATTCGTCCCCTGGGCACCGCAACGGCAGATCAAGCGCGATCGCTAACACCGACTGCCGCCTTTGCTGCCGGTGCGTCCTACCTTGTAATTGGCCGCCCCATTTTACAGGCAGCGGATCCTGCCGCCGCCTTTGATGAAATTTGCCGCAGCCTGGTTTGAGCGATTTACAAAAGCCTGCACTCCAAGATATGATTAAAAATTGTCTGAAGTAGGGCGATTAGCACAGTGGTAGCGCACTTCCTTCACACGGAAGGGGTCACTGGTTCGAATCCAGTATCGCCCATCCCTCCAGTTCAGTTATAAGATGAACGTAATCAGACAAGTTTAGGACTCTGCCATGGGTACCCCGATTCCGCCGATTCAGCTTCCCCCCTGTGGCGACTGCACTGCGGATGCGGAATGGCTGGAGCAAGCCCTCCTCCATTGGCTCAACACCGAGTATTTGCCGGAGGCTGTGAATCTGGCGATCGCCCAGCGAGCCGCCCAAGTGTATCGGCGTCAGCGGTTGGAAGGGGAGCACGATCTGGGCGGGATTCTCTTGGCACTGGTCACGGAGCTGCAAGAGTTTGATTTTTCCCAAAGCTTCTACAGTGAGTTTGCGGTGGCCAATGCGGTGAGTGATTTACTTCTGCGGCGGCTGGGCGTTGAACCCTGCTGTGGTGCGGACTAAGCTTTGGGCTGCCAGTTGGGTTTGACCACCTGACGACAGCGGGCAATGACAAGGGCATTAGCCGGTACATCTTCGGTGACCGTTGAACCCGCCGCCACCGTGACATTTTCCCCAAGGGTTACCGGAGCAACTAAAACACTGTTAGCACCCGTCTTGCTGCCGCTACCGATGTGGGTCGGGTGTTTGTGCACGCCATCATAGTTGGCGGTAATGGTTCCTGCCCCGATATTCACGCGATCGCCCAAAGTGGCATCGCCAAGGTAAGCAAGATGAGAGGCCTTGGTGTCACTCCCTAACTGCGCTTTTTTCAGCTCAACAAAGTTGCCAATGCGACAGCGATCGGCAACCACACTTTGCTGGCGAATATGGACAAAAGGTCCCACTTGGGTATCATTGCCAATCTCACTATCGCTAATGACGGCATAGCGCGCCGTCACCCGTTCGCCAATCACACTATTTTCAATCAACGTGCCGGGGCCAATAAGACTGCCACTACCAATGCGGGTTTGGCCGCGCAGATGGGTTTGGGGTTCAATCACCACATCGGCTGCCAATTCCACAGTGTCCTCAATCGTAGTACTTGCAGGATCAATGAGGGTGACCCCTGCCTGCATCCAAGCTTTCTTGATTCGATTTTGCAGAACCTGATAGGCGGCTGCTAACTGAACGCGATCGTTGACACCAAGAATCTCCTCATAGTCTTCCACATCCACGACCATCACGGGGCTGAGGGCATTGACCGCATCCGTAAGATAGTATTCCTGCTGATCATTATTGGACTGGAGGTGGGGCAAAACCTGAGCCAATTGCGGCCAGTGAAAACAATACACCCCAGCATTGATGCGGCAGTTTTGTTTTTGGGCGGTGGTGCAGTCGCGGTCTTCAATAATCTGCTTGAGGATATTCTGGCTATCGCAAATCACGCGGCCATAGCCTTGGGGATTGGGAATTTGTGCTGTTAAAATGGTGGCCGCATTGTTGTGTTGCTCATGCACTTCGAGCAAGTGGGCAAGGGTTTGACTCCGTAGGAGGGGTACATCGCCATTGAGCACCAAAAGATGGCCTTCATAGTCCTTGAGGTAGGGCAACAGTTGCTGCACCGCATGGCCAGTTCCCAGTTGCTCTCTCTGTTCGACAAATTCCAATTGGGGCTGATCCGCTAAAGCCGCACGAACAGCGTCTCCCCCATAGCCGATAATCACAAACTGTCGTTGCGGTTGCAGAGACTGAACTTGGTGCAAAACCCAACCCACTAGCGATCGCCCACCGAGGGGATGGAGAACTTTTGGCAGGGAGGATTTCATCCGTGTGCCTCGTCCTGCCGCTAAGACTGCCACAATAACCATGGATTTGTTGTGCCTCAATGAGCAAAGGGATGGCGAACCGGCAATACCGGGGGGAAGTGTGCCCCTAAACCCAGCAGCAGCAGCGCCATACACAATTGGAGTATACCAAGGTTGCGGTGGCCAAAGGTAGCCGCTCCCCAGGGAAGTCTATTCCCATCACATGAACCAACAGCACTAAAATCCAGTAAGGTTGATGCAGTAGTTGACGAGTCATTCGCAGTCCATGACCGCTTCAAAATCAACCCAGCGACCTGTCCCCTTGGCGGCTCAGTTCCTAAAACTGGTGGGAATTATCCTACTGCTGACCTTTCTGACAGAGTGGGGCATCCTTTTTATTGCTCCCCAGTTCAATAACAGCCAGTGGCAACTTACGGTCCTCAACCAATTCATCGAGCGCGGTGCCACTCCTTTGATTGGGTTTGTCTTTATCTACACGGGCTTTTGGATTCAAGCAGTCTCCGGGAGTGCCACCCAACCGCAGCCGGGGGAACCTGCTCTGAAGGATTGGCGATTTTGGGTCTTTGTCCTCTCCAGTTTGTTGGGGTTGCTCTGCCTGCTGGGGATTCCTCTTTACCTCTCAATTACAGGTCAAATTACGGAACAGGCGCTGAACCAAATTAATCAAGAGGCCGCACAGGCGGAAATCCGGGTTGAGCAGGAACAACAGCAAATCAAACAACTGGCCAGTAGCGGCCAACTGGAGCAGCTCCTCAAGAGCAATCAACTGCCGCCAGATCAACGAGCCATTCTGGAGCAACTGCGAAAAGACCCCCAAGCCCTTGATAAACAAGCGGGTCAGGCACGGGAGCGTATCCGCAGCCAACAACAGGAAGCTGTCAAGCGGGCGCAACAGGAAGCCTTTGTGAATCGTCTAAGGGTAAGCATTCGTAGTTTTCTATTGGCAGTGGGCTTCATTACCATTGGTTGGAGTGGTCTGCGGGAACACCGTTAAGAACTGCCCTCCACGTGAGGAGTGAAATATGCTTTACCTGATTGTGCGTTGGCGTTTTCTCTCGCAGTCGGTGGGTCTGGGCTGCTTGATGAGCCTGCTCCTACAACTTACGGCTGCAGCGGTAGAATTGCGGGTCGCGGTTCTGGAGCGGGTACGTCAAGTAACAATTAGTAGCTCAACGCCGGCACAATTACGGGATGAAGCAGGTCGAGTCCTAACCGTGGCACCACAGCAGAGGATTACGGCTGCCCTCACGGGGTTGGGGATACAAGCAGGGGGCGTGCGGGGACGGCAAATTTTTCTGGAGCCGCGAGACAATGGCCTCGTGCAGGTGGGCGATCGCTGGTATCGCGGGCGGTTGCAATTGGTGGGTACCAGTGAGGGGATTATCGCCATCAACCTTGTGGATTTAGAGGAGTATCTGCCGAGTGTGGTGGGTAAGGAAATGTATCCCTCTTGGCCACCGGAAGCCCTCAAAGCCCAAGCAGTGGCCTCTCGTTCCTTTGCTCTCTTTCGGCGCGATCGCGAGCGCCGTCGTCCGGGTAGCCTTTTCGACGTGGGTGCCACGGTGACCCATCAGGTTTATTTAGGAGTGAGTTCGGAAACTGCCAGTACCTTAGCTGCCGTTGCAGCCACCCGCGGTCAAGTGCTGACGTACAACGGTCGTATTATCGAGGCGGTTTTTCATGCCTCCTCAGGGGGACACACCGAAAATTCAGAGTTTATTTGGCAAAAAGTAGTGCCTTACCTGCGCGGTGCTCCTGACTTTGACCAAGTCTCCCCCAACTTTCAGTGGACGGTTCGTTTCACTGCCGCACAACTGCAACAACGCCTCCCCGGTATTGGTACAATCATTGGCTTTCGCCCGTTGCAATTGACGCCTCAAGGGCGAATCATCTCAGTACAAGTTATCGGCACTGCGGGTAGCCGTACGATTTCAGGCAGTGAACTACGGCGGGTTTTGGGACTGCGTAGTACTCTCCTAACAATTACGCCGGAGTACGGCAATGTGGCCAGTCAAACAGGACAAAGTGTGCCGGTGGCCTTTACGATTACGGGTCGGGGTCACGGTCATGGCTTGGGCATGAGCCAATGGGGGGCTTATGGTATGGCACTGCGGGGCTACACTTACGACCAGATTTTGACCCACTATTACCAAGGCGTGACATTAAGTACACTACCCACGACCCACTAAAGCCTACGGCATTGCCCATGCCCTTCAAGAGGTTTGCCCTTGTTCCCTTTAACCCATGCGTCGTGATTCCCTGTTTTATCAACTCTTTGCCCAGTTGCCCCAAACCTTCTTTGACCTCCTGGGCGTGGAGGGGGCTGAGGGCTACCGCTTTGACTCGATTGAACTCAAGGAAACCACCTTTCGCATTGATGGTGTCTTTGTCCCCCCTGACCCCGCAGGGGTGGTGTATTTCTGTGAAGTGCAGTTTCAGCGGGACAATACCTTCTACGAGCGCTTCTTTGCGGAGATTTTTCTGTATCTACGCCTAAAGCGCGATATGTTTTCTGACTGGCAGGCGGTGGTGATTTACCCTGACCCTCAGACGGAGCAAAAAGAGATTACCCCCTATGTTCCTCTCATCCAAGGCGATCGCCTACGGCGGGTGTATCTGAACGAGGTAGGGTCACCAGAACAGTTGCCCTTGAGTCTAGGGCTGATGAAGCTGATGACGCTCTCCAGAGC
>NZ_CALGOG010000069.1:0-10170 GCF_937958135.1 uncultured Thermosynechococcus sp.
CTCCGCCCATAGCCGCAGGCTTGGGGGGTGGTGAAGCGGCGGCTAAGTGACATTAGAAGCGACTAAAGGTTATAATGCTCTTTGAGAAGCGCTGTCGGGCGGACAGTGCTGAAAATGCCCCTGGAGAGGTTCTGGCGGGGGTGTCCTTTGGGGTATCTAGCTAAGACTCTGTGAACGGGGAATCTCCCGCTATACGCTTTGGCGTTAGCGGGATGAGCGTCAACTTGTCCTGAACTCGCAACTGTCCTTCAAAATCTGCTGACGTACACCTAGGGCGCCGGCTTAACCAGTATGAGCGCCTTGTTTTCCCCCATTGATTGCGTGTTCAATTTTGGAGCCAAGGGATATACCCGAATGCTAAGGTCTTGACCACAATTCTCGAGCCGACTAAGCTGCCCTTATAGCGACAGTCCCCTTGTGGAGTCTCCTAATGGGTATCCAAGTTATTGCCACCACTCCCTTTCAGGATCAAAAACCCGGCACCTCTGGGTTGCGTAAGGCGGTATCGGTTTTCCGGCAGCCCCACTATCTTGAAAACTTTATTCAAGCAATTTTTGACACCATTGAGGCACCGCAGGGGCAAACCCTTGTTCTAGGAGGTGATGGCCGCTACTTCAATGCGGAGGCGATTCAAGTCATTCTTAAGATGGCAGCCGCCCACGGCTTTGCACGGGTCAAGGTGGGGCAAAATGGGATTCTTTCAACGCCCGCGGCTTCCTGTGTCATCCGCAAGTATGGTGCCATCGGCGGCATTATTCTCTCAGCCAGTCATAATCCAGCCGGTCCCCAAGGAGATTTTGGCATCAAGTTCAACATTGCCAACGGTGGCCCAGCACCGGAGAAGGTCACCAATGCCATCTATGAACGCAGTCTTGCCCTTACCCATTACAAGATTTACAAGGCACCCGATGTCAATCTGCACACCCTTGGGGAGTTTCCCTTGGGTGAAATGATTGTTGAAGTCATTGACCCGGTGGCCGATTATCAAGCGCTGCTGGAGAGCCTGTTTGACTTTGATCACATTGCCGAGACAATTCGTACCGGGAAGCTGCGCCTGGTTTTTGATGCCATGCACGCCGTTACGGGACCCTATGCCCACCGGATTCTTGAGAAACGCTTAGGAGCGCCCCAAGGCACGGTTCAAAATGGTGTGCCGCTGCCGGACTTTGGCGGTGGGCACCCGGATCCTAACTTGGTCTATGCCCGTAACCTAGTACAGCAACTCTTTGGTGAGCACCCTCCCGATTTTGGGGCCGCCTCCGATGGCGATGGCGATCGCAACATGATCTTGGGGGCAAACTGTTTTGTTACCCCCAGTGACAGCCTGGCCATTCTGGCCGCGAATGCCCAACTTGTGCCCGGCTACAAAGAGGGATTAGCCGGCATTGCCCGTTCCATGCCCACCAGTCAAGCCTCTGATCGCGTGGCTGCCCGACTGGGAATTGACTGCTACGAAACTCCCACCGGCTGGAAGTTCTTTGGCAATTTGCTAGATGCCGGTAAAGTCACCCTCTGTGGGGAGGAAAGTTTCGGCACCGGCTCTAACCATGTACGCGAGAAAGATGGCCTCTGGGCAGTGCTCTTTTGGTTGAACATCTTGGCAGTGCGCCAAACCTCTGTGGCCGAGATTGTCAAAGCCCACTGGCAAACCTATGGCCGCAACTACTACTCCCGCCATGACTACGAGGGTATTGAGAGCGATCGCGCCCACACCCTGATGAGCCAACTGGAGCGAAAACTCCCCAGCCTAGTGGGTCAGACCTTCGGCAGGTATCGCGTTGCCACTGCCGATAACTTCAGCTACACCGATCCAGTGGATCACAGCGTCAGTCAAAATCAAGGGATTCGGCTCATTTTTGAAGATGGCAGTCGCATTGTCTATCGCCTATCGGGAACGGGAACTCAAGGGGCAACGCTGCGCGTCTATTTGGAGCGCTTTGAACCCAATCCTGCCCAGCAACACCTCGATGCCCAAGTGGCTCTGGCTGACTTGATTCAACTGGCCAAGGAAGTGGCGAATATCCAAGGGCTAACAGGTCGCGATCGCCCCACCGTCATCACCTGAGTGCCATGAAAATTCTCCACCTGTCCGATATTCACCTAGGCAGTGGCCTCAGTCATGGTCACATTAACCCCGCTACGGGCTTGAACACGCGCCTTGAGGATTTTATTGCCGCCTTGGCTACCTGCATTGATCGCGCCCTCGGTGAACCGGTGGATCTAGTCCTCTTTGGCGGCGATGCCTTTCCCGACGCAACACCCCCTCCCCTAGTCCACGAAGCCTTTGCCAAGCAATTTCGCCGCTTAGCAGATGCCCACATTCCCACTGTGCTGCTGGTGGGCAACCACGATCAACACGCCCAGGGACAGGGGGGCGCAAGCCTCAGTCTCTATCGCACCCTTGGGGTGCCCGGCTTTATTGTGGGCGATCGCTTGACCACCCATCGCCTTGAAACTCGCCAAGGCAGGGTGCAAGTCGTAACTCTCCCTTGGTTAACCCGCTCCACCCTCCTCACCCGGCCGGAAACCAGTGGCCTTTCCCTTGCTGAAGTGCATCAACTGCTCCTTGAGCGGCTGCGCCTCGCCCTTGAGGGGGAAATTCGCCAACTCGATCCTGCCTTGCCCACTGTCTTACTTGCCCATGCCATGGTGGACACGGCTCAGTACGGCTCTGAACGCTATTTAAGTGCTGGCAAAGGCTTTACGATTCCCCTGAGTCTTTTGGCGCGCCCCTGCTTTGACTATGTTGCCCTTGGTCATGTCCATCGCCATCAAGTCCTGTGCCAAGATCCGCCGGTAGTCTATCCCGGCAGCATTGAGCGGGTGGATTTTGGCGAAGAGGGAGAAGAAAAGGGCTACGTCTTGGTTCACTTAACCAAGGGCAAAACCCAATTTCAGTTTTGTCCCCTCCCCACCCGCCCCTTTCGCACGATTCGTGTAGATCTCACCGCCGTGGAAACCGATCCCCAAGCCGCACTCCTGGGGGCGATCGCCGGCGAGGACATCACCGGGGCGGTGGTGCGGCTCATGTATCAACTGCGCCCCGATCAAATTCCCCTGATCCACCTCCATGAACTGCAAAAAGCTCTTGAAAGCGCCCACAGCGTCAGCCTTCTGCCCCAACTCGTCAATAGTCAGCCCATTCCTCGGCTGCCGGACGTTGCCCTAGAACAGTGCCTTGACCCCAGCCATGCCTTGCAACTGTATCTGGATCATCACCCTGACCTTGAACCTCTGCGGCAGGATCTGCTAGTCGCCCTCCAAACCCTTGATGGCAATCTTGAGCAAGAGAGTCAAGATCCTCCAGAGATACCGCGATCGCCCGAACCTGTGATTCAGCAACTGGAATTGCTCTCCTAACTTGAGATTTTCTGGGGTGGTACGGGTGTGCAACATCACGGGAACTCGAATTCTGGATGGTGCACCAAGAAAACGGGAAGGCTCTGCTTAGAATCTGCGGAAGAAAGGGCAAGAGGGTGCGCTGCTACAAACTTGTTTCTTGGACTTGTTGACATTTTTTCTCATTTGTCTTAGGCTGAATTTTAGTGTTCTCCTCTCTGAGGAATCGGCAGGCGGGGTCGGTCATTACGACGACCCCATTTTTTCTGGCGCTGCTTTTGCAAGAACGATGTCACTTAACCCCCACTAGGAGAGTAGGCTATTGATAGAAATTTTCAAATCCTAGGGAGGGAAGGTAGCGGCTCCAGTACCACAGCACGGTATAGGGGGTCATCAAGTCAGCCTCTTCTTGGGTCTTAAAGCTGGCAATTTTCCGGCAAACCCATGGGACACTGTGATGGTCAGATCGGGATTCAGGGGTTGGGGCAATTCATCAAGGGCAGCCAAGCCATAGCAGAAGCTGAGAATATCCTCAGTTTCCTGTGCCTTCTCCACCAGCGATCGCAGGTCTTCAACACAAGGGGAGGCTCAGGGGCAATTCGGTGTAGCCCGCGCACAGCCATCATTCGCGCGTCTAGATCGTAGGCTCACTGCTCAATAATTAACTCAAAGGTGTCAATGGCTTGGGGATGGCCAGGGTCAATACTGCCCAGGGCGCAAGCGAGGGCAATCTGGTGGGACTGCACCACTGCTAAAGCCAAATGGCGCTCCAAGCGGGCAATGATCTCTGAGTGCCGCCCGCCCGCAAGGTGCACACACTAACCGGCAAGAATCCCCTCCTCCAAATAAGAGGAATCGCGAAAAATCCCCAGGACAGTACGGATGGCTTCCCGCCTCTCGGAATCTTTTGCTGCAATCAAAGGAGCTGCAACGTCAATCTCAGGCAAGCGGAGTGTTGGGGAGAATGGAGCAGCTGCCCTAAAAATAGTTGTAGCCGGCGCCCCATTGCCCTCTGCCCAACCCCAGCTACCAGGTCGGGGTCTAGCTCCTTGAGCCAATGCCCTCTTTGCAGGTATGCACTCACTGGGCAAATTCCAGACAAAATTTTTGACCAAACTTAACGATGACTCACTCCACCCTATCAACAGCCAAAGTCACAGGGGAAGGATGATCCCTATCACAACTCAAGAGTGCTTTCCGTGGCAGACTACAATCAAGGTTTGCGATATGCTCATGTTTAACCCACTTACCATTCGGTTTTGGGGCGTACGCGGCAGTATTCCCTGTCCAGGCTCCCACACTGTCCGCTATGGCGGCAATACCCCCTGCGTGGAAATTCAGGCCAATGGTCAACGGCTAATTTTTGATGGGGGTACGGGTCTGCGGGTTTTGGGGGAGCACTTAATGGGTCAACACCCCGTGGCGGCACATTTATTCTTTACCCATACCCATTGGGATCACATTCAGGGCTTTCCCTTCTTTCAGCCCGCCTTTGTACCGGGGAATCAGTTCCATATCTACGCCGTGCCGGGCAAAAATGGGCAGGGCATTGAACGCCGACTACATGATCAAATGCTCCACCCCAACTTTCCTGTTCCGTTGCAGATTATGGGGGGGGATTTGCGCTTTTATGACTTAGAGGTTGGTGAGCAAGTGCACCTAGGCGGCGGTGTGGTGGTGAGGAATGAAGCTCTGAATCATCCAGGCGGGGGGGTAGGCTATCGCGTCAGTTGGCAGGGCATTCATGTAGCCTATATTACAGACACAGAACATTTGCCCGATCAATTACATCCGGGGGCCTTTGCCTTGGCTGACCGCGCCGATGTAATGATTTACGATGCCACCTATACCGATGAAGAATACCACCACCCGCAGCAGAGTAAGGTGGGGTGGGGACATTCCACATGGCAAGAGGCGGTTAAGCTTGCCCAAGCAGCCCAAGTTAAACAACTAATTTTGTTTCACCACGACCCCAGCCACGACGATGACTTTCTCGATCGCATTGGCGAGTTGGCACGGGCACAATTTCCGCACACACTGCTGGCGCGCGAGGGTCTCATTATTGCCGTCTATCCAAATGTGATACACTTCCCAACGACGCCCCAAGCAAGTTAATGCCTGTGTTGCCTGTTGTTCTTTTACCGGGATATTTGGCGGCGGCTCCTGACTACTACCCACTGCGGGATTATCTGCGGCAGTTAGGGTTTGTGGCGGAGGTGGTGCCCCTCAGGGTACGCTCGTGGTTTCCCACGCTGGGGGGGCGATCGGTGGCGCCAATCTTACGGGCTTTGGATACCACCATTCAAAACATCCTAAATGAAACAGGGGCCTCCGCCGTACATCTCATTGGCCATTCGGCAGGGGGCTGGATTAGTCGCATTTACCTAGGAGATCAGCCCTATGATGGCCAAGTTTGGGCGGGTCACAAATGGGTGCATACCCTGATCACCTTAGGTACTCCCCATCGAAGTCAGGAGCGTTGGACACGCCGCAATCTGGACTTTGTTAACACCACGTACCCCGGTGCTTATTATGCGCAAGTTCGTTATGTGTGTCTGGCGGGCAAGGCAATCTATGGTACACCGCGCGGGTCATTTGCCAATTGGTTTACCTATCAAAGCTATAAACTCACCTGTGGCGAGGGTGCCTGCTGGGGTGATGGAGTGACACCGGTGGTCGCAGCCCACCTGGAGGGGGCAGAGAATCTCGTTTATGAAGATGTGCTCCATGCGCCGCGCAGCCGCTTCCGCGATCGCCCCCATGCCCCTTGGTATGGTTCCCCGCCCATTGTGGCTATGTGGCAGCAGTATTTGAAAGCTAGTTAGACGGCACGCCGCTCAAATTGCCAGCGGTAAACAGGCAGTCCTTTGCGGAGGACGCATTTTTCCCGTTCCGTCGCCACGGGCCAAGGACTCTGGGGCAACCAATCGGTACAGGTTGAGCGAAAGGCGGGATGGGCACGAAACTGCTGCACCATAGATTCTGCCACCTCAAGGACATCCGATTGGAGGACAACCCGCCCACCGGCGGGCAGAAGGGCGGCAAGGAGCGCCACCAGTTCTGGGGTGACGACGCGGCGTTTATGGTGGCGGCGCTTGAACCAAGGATCTGGAAATTGAATCGTGACGGTGTGCAGGGGAAGCCCAGTGAGGATTTTGCCCAAGTGCACGTTGGCATTGCCCCAAAGGTAGTGGAGGTTGCGAAGTTGCCGGCGATCGCGCCGCTCATTGGCCAATACCACCAGGGGGTGGCGAATTTCCAAACCTAGAAAATTTTGCTCTGGGTACAGCGCTGCCATTTCCAGTAAAAACGTCCCCTTGGCACAGCCAATGTCAAGGTGCAGGGGCTGCGAGGGTTGTGCGTAAATCGTTGACCAGTCGGGAACCGCAATATCTTGCTGGAATTTTTGACTTAGAGGGTTAACATGTTGTCGCACCCGTCCTGCCATGGCGCGATCGCTCATCCAAAACTTCCTCACCTACTGCCGCTATAGCGTAGCGTAGATCACTGCCAAGTTAGAAAAAAAACTGCCCTCACAAGCTGAGGACAGCAAAAACCACCTAGGGCAATCGTGGTACGGCTCCAAACTGGGGGACGGGCGAGTTACTCTTTCAAGAAACCGCTGTAGGCTTCCATACCATGCTCGCCAATATCCAAGCCTCTGAGTTCCTCGTCTTGGGAAACACGAATACCAAGGGTTTGCTTCAGGGCTAACCAGAAAATACTCGTCGTCAACACGGTAAAGCCACCAATACTCAGGATGCCGATAATTTGGGCAATCAACTGAGTCACCCCATGGCCGGTGAGGAGGCCTAAATCTTTGTCAAACAAGCCAACGGCTAAGGTGCCCCAAGTGCCGCACACTAGGTGAACCGAGGTGGCCCCCACAGGGTCATCAATTTTAATGCGGTCAAAGAAGAGGACGGCATAGACCACAACGACACCGCCAATAGCACCGATGATGACAGCACTCCAGTAAGACACACTGGCACAAGACGCTGTAATGGACACTAGACCCGCCAGAATGCCGTTGATAATCATGGAGAGATCAGGCTTACCAATGGCTAGCCAAGCTGTCATTGTTGCTGCCAGACCAGCTGCTGCCGCCGCTAAGTTAGTTGTTACCGCAATGTAAGGCACAGTTTCATTCGCAGCCAATTCGGAACCGGGGTTGAAACCAAACCAACCGATCCAAAGAATTAAACAGCCAAGCATGGCAAAGCCCATGTTGTGCCCCGGTAAGGCTTGGGGAGTCCCGTCAGCCGCATATTTGCCAATTCGGGGGCCTAGGAACGCAGCCCCCATGAGAGCCGCCCAACCGCCTACGGCATGTACTACCGTCGAACCGGCAAAGTCCTTGAAAGCAACGTTTTCACCGAGAAAGCCGATATTGCTAAGGAGGCCACCTCCCCAGACCCAGTGCCCCGTAATTGGGTAGGAGATGCCGGTAAGCAGGAGGCTGAAAATTAAAAAGTCCACAAACTTAATCCGCTCGGCGACAGCACCGGAAACAATGGTAGCTGCAGTTCCGGCAAAGGCTGCTTGAAAGAGAAAGGCGACGGGGATGGGTAACCCCTTGGGAAAGGGTTCTAAACCGTAGGTTTCGGGGTTTTCACTGCTGAGGAAAAAGCCGCCCCAGCCGAGAAAGGCATTGCCCTCAGTCCCAAACATCAAGGAGAACCCGATCGCCCAGTAGGCAAGGGTGGCCAAGGCAAAAACAATCAGGTTTTTAGCAAGGATATTGACCGCATTTTTTTGGCGGCAGAGGCCGGTTTCCAGCATGCCGAAACCCGCGTTCATGAAGATCACCAGAATCGCTGCAATCAATACCCAGATAGTATTGAGTACCCCTTGAACGTCTTCAGGGGTGAGGGGCTTATCCTGTGCTTGAGCAGCAACTCCCCAGACTGCAACAATAATAAGAGCGAGAGGAATACAGGCCACAAGGGCGGGCGATCGCCAGTAGAACTTGGGTCGCCAGTCGAGGGTCAATAATGGACGCTTTTGCCGTCTAGCACGTTTCAGTTTTAACTTGGACATCGGTTTCATTCCCAACGGTTATAGAGTAGAGTTGCGCATGAGTTCAGCGGAGGAGAAATCGCAGTTGCGGCACTATCGTGCCAGAAAGTCATCTGGCTGTTGTTTGGCTTGAGTTAAGTGAAGCCTTGACCCGCAATTAACCTTTGATTGCACCAGTTCTCAGATTGGAAAATCTGTATCGCTCTATACATTTACCTTGACGGCCAAAACCGCCTATCCTAAGAAAGGCAAGTGGCATCAAGGCTGCGGCTAACGTTGTTAAAACGTTCCCAATAGGTGTGAATGGATACGATCTGGGAGTTGGATTTTTATTCCCGTCCTCTGGTAGATGAAAACAACAAAAAAATCTGGGAATTGCTGATTTGCGATCGCCGGCAACACTTTCGGTTCAGCAAAACTTGTGCCGGAGCTGAAGCCAATGCGCGCTGGTTAACGGCTGCCCTCCAAGAGGCCATGGCTCAATGGCGACAGCAACTGGGACTGGCAGAGGGGGTTCAGCCGGAGCGGGTACGTTTTTTCCGCCGCGCCATGGCCAGCATTATCACGCGGGGGGGAGAAGCGGCAGGCTTAGTCATGGTGCCGAGTCGGCGCACATTTGCCCTTTACAATTGGTTGCGCGATCGCGCCTTGAACTTCTATCCAACTTTGGCCAACTACCAAGCGGATCTGGCAACGCCTCCCCAGTTAATTCCCCCTGCACCGCAACCTTTACCCTCCGCCCTGCGGGGCGATCGCTGGCAATTTAGCGGCCTTGTCCTTGGGGAGATGAAAACTGCTGCTGAATGGGAACTGCCCTTTGGCGAGGTACCCCCACTGCCCTTTTTGACCCTCAGCGACGATACCCTGCTACCCGGATTAATCATCTATTCACAGCGGGCACTGCCCTTGGCGGGTTGGCTTTCTGGCTTAGAGCCAGCCTCTCTCAGTTTTGAGGAGAAACCCCAGCCCTCGTTGGTGTTGGAAACGGGAGCCAGCGATCGCTGGGTGCTCATTAGTGGTCGCAATCCCCAGATTCACAAGGAACTTGCTGCCTTTAGGGACGCCTGCACCCAAAGCCAAGGACTGCACTTTATCGCCGTGAAAGAGAGACCCGAACAGGAGGCGCTGCAAGGCTTTTGGTTGTTGCAGCAGGCGCCTGAAGTTTGACTAGAGCAGCTTCTCAAGGCCATAGATCAAGCGTTTGAGTTGCGTGACTTTGCGAATGGCCAGCAGTACCCCCGGCATATAGCACTGGCGATCGCTGGTGTCATGGCGGAGGGTATAAATTTGCCCCGGTGCCCCAAAAATCACCTCCTGATGGGCAATCAGTCCAGGGAGGCGGACACTGTGGATGCGAATTGCAGCGTCAGCACACGCCCCCCGCGCCCCGCTGAGATGTTCGGACTCCTCCACTTGGGGCGGGTTAAAGGTTTTGCCCAATTCGGCTAAGCGTTGGGCGGTTTGGATAGCCGTACCGCTGGGCGCATCCGCCTTTTGGTTGTGGTGCAGCTCAATGATCTCCACATGGTCAAAGTACTGGCTCGCCCGAATGGCCGCCTCCTGGAGCAACACCATGCCAATGGAAAAGTTTGGCGCAATCACAGCTCCCATATCGGCTTTGTCCACAAACTCCGCCAGCTCTTCAATTTGCTCCGGACTCAAGCCCGTTGTCCCCACCACGGGATACACCCCATAGGCGATCGCCGTGCGCACATTCTCATACACTGCTTGGGGATGGGTAAAATCCACCATCACCACCGGTTGTTTTTCTTGGGCCGCTGCTACACACACCTCTTGCAAGCTGCCGCTAAT